>JBIJCL010000242.1:0-3626 GCA_044344725.1 Steroidobacteraceae bacterium
CGCATCACTGACCTTGTTCGCGTGCACTTCGCAACCCTCGAGTTCCGTCGCGCCGACCGCCGACCCCATCTCCTCGAGAGCGCTCGCGAACGGTGAGGTCATCGGTTTCGAGAACGCCGCCGGCGGACATAGTTGGTTGGGCATTCCTTACGCCGCCGCACCGACCGGTGATCTGCGTTGGCGCGCCCCACGCCCTCACCCGGGTTGGTCGGGACGTCTCGCAGCCCTCGAACCGGGCAGCCCCTGCATTCAATACGGTTCGCCACTCGGTGGCGTCGGCGAGGCGGGCTCACGCCAGGGCAGCGAGGATTGCCTGTTTTTGAACGTCTATGCACCGCGTCTGTCGGCGTCCGAGACCGCCGGGCAACGTCTGCCCGTCATGCTGTGGATCCACGGCGGCGGCAACACCGTCGGTCACGCAGCCTTCTACGATGGTCAGGTGCTCGCCCAACGCGAGCGCGTGATCGTCGTGATGATCAATTATCGACTCGGGCCTTTCGGCTGGTTCGTGCCGCCCGAAAACATTTCTTTGACTGCGGACACGTCGGACCCCGACTTGTCGGGCAACTACGGAAACCTGGATGTCGTCGCGGCCTTGCGCTGGGTCCGGGACAACGCCGCCGCGTTTGGCGGCGACCCCGCCAACGTCACCGTGCTCGGAGAGTCGGCGGGCGCAACCAACGCGCTCGCGCTGCTCGTCACGCCGACGGCCGAGGGACTCTTCCACCGCCTCATCGTCCAGAGCCTCGGCTTCGGATTTGCGAGGACCCCAGGCATCGACTCACCTTCAGGGACCGCGCAGGTGCTTCGCCGCTCGCTGATCGCCTCGGGTCGAGCCAAAGATTCTGCAAACGCCGACCGGATCGCTGCGCAGATGACACCGACCGAACAAACGGCATTTCTGCGTACCCTCGATCCGTGGACGATCTACGGCACCTATCGACGCGACGGTGATTACGATCGCGTGCCAACGGTGTTTCAGGATGGCAACGTGATTCGTCGCGGCGACCTGCGTGGCTTGCTCGCAGATCCTGCGACCCACATCGACGTACCCGTCATTTTGGGGACGAACCGGGATGAGCCAAAGATATTCATGGCGTTCGATCGTACCCACGTACGCACCGTCGCCGGACTACCCTTCGCACTGCGCGATCCCGAGGCCTACGATCTCGAGGCTCGTTACCGGTCGCTCGTCTGGAAAGCCGATGGCGTGGATTCCATCGCCGGCCTGCTCGCGCAGCATGGGTCACCCGCGTGGGCTTACCGATGGGATTGGGACGAGCAAGGCCAGCTTTATGGTCTCGTCGATCTTTCGCGCATCGTCGGCGCAGCACACGGACTCGAGATCCCTTTCGTCTTCGGATTCTTTGACGTCGGCCCGCAAGGCAAGATGCTCTTCCACGACGACAATGCGACGGCTCGCGTCGCGCTCAGTCAGCGAATGATGGCGTACTGGGCGGCCTTCGCGCGGGATGGGAAACCCGGCCGCGGAAGCGATGGACTCGGAATCGAGTGGGAGCCCTGGACGGCCGACGCCTCGGCTCCGCGCATGATCGTGTTCGACACGCCGACCGACGGCGGCATTCGCATGGCGGCATCCGATGTCTCGAGAGACTCGGTACTCGCGGAAATGGAAAAAGAAATACTGCCCGTCAGCCAACGCTGCGCCTTGTTCCAGGCGACCTTCCGCAATCGCCTCGATGAGTGGGCGGATGGTGCGTGGCGACGATTCGCCGGCGGCGCGTGCGAGGGTCAGCGGCTCGGTTCACGCGCCGGTTCGTAACGGACGCGATACACGACGCCTGCATAATCGTCCGAGACGTAGATCGATCCGTCCGGGCCTTCAGCCACATCGACCGGACGGCCGATGAGGCCTGCCTCGCCGCGGAAACCATCAAGAAACGGTCGCTCTTCGACGACGCCGTCCTCACTCCAGTGGAGTGAGACCACCTTGTAACCATCCGGCTCGCTTCGATTCCAGGAACCATGCAACGCGACGAGCGCCGCACGGCGGAACTCCTCGGAACGCTCTGGGTGCTTCAAAAATCGGATGCCGAGTGGCGCGTTGTGCGCGCGGAACTCGTGGGCGGGCGCGATCGCCTCGGCGATTCGTGCAGCGTTGCCCTCACCGTATTGCGGATCGACCACCTGCCGCCCGTGCACGAAGGGCCAGCCGTAGAATCCACCGTCCACGATGCGATTGAGTTCGTCGGCTGGAAGGTCGTCCCCCAACAAATCCCGGCTGTTCTCCGTGGCATACAGCGAGGAATCCCACGGCGCCCAGTCGAACCCATAAGGATTGCGCACGCCCGTCGCGATTATTTTGCCGTTCGTGCCATCGAGGTCGAATCGCATCATGGTCGCTCGCCTCGGATCTTTTTCGAGGCAGACGTTGCAGGTCGAGCCCTGCCCAAGGTACAGCTTCCCATCCGGCCCCACTCTCGCCGTTTTTCGCCAATGGTTGCCGTCGGCCGTGAGCCCGCTGATCAACGGCTCGAGAGCGCCTTGCGTCGCACCATTCTCGGCGTCGAAGCGAACGCGTGACACGGTGGTCCCCTCGGCGATGTAAAGCCAACCGTCGTGCAAATCGACGCCGTTCGGACGATCGAGCCCCTCGAACAGATTTCTTCGCCCATCCGAACGACCATCGCCGTCACGGTCCGCCAGCAACAGCACGACGAACCCACCGCGCGGCTGACTCAAGATGAGATCGCCGGTCGGGGTCGGCACCATCAGCCGCGCGCTCGGTAGATCGGTCGCCCACAGACTGACGGAAAACCCCTGCGGGACGACAAGCTGGCGCGCGACGACCTCGGCTGGAGGCGGGTCGATGCCGCCGTCCCGCAACATCCGCCAGATCATCGTTCGATCGGAGAGCGCGACGCCGCCAAGGAAAAAAATCCAGACGAAGCCGATGATCACCAGCGCCGTCAACGCAAGGCCGAACCCGATCACCCACCTCAACCACTTTGGCAAGCGACTTTGCATGGACGAAACCTCGATTGTCATGAAGATCTAACCGCGCCGCCCTGAGAGTATCCCGCAAAGACCCCGGACGCCGTTAGAATCGGCGCATGAAATCGCTCATCGCCGCTCTGGCGCTCGCCGCCATCCTGCCTCTCTCCGCCCACGCCTCGGCCGCCGACAAGGCCTCCAAAGGCATGCCCGGAGAGCCCGACAAACTTTTTGCGCAGCTCGACACGCTCCTACCCACCCCGGGCGTGACCCGTGCGGCCTCGGGTGCGCCGGGTGCGCAGTACTGGCAGCAGCGCGCCGACTATCGCATCCAGGTCACGCTCGACGAAAAGCGTCATCGTCTCTCGGCGAAGCAGACCATCACGTACATGAACCGCTCGCCGGATACGCTCAACTACATCTGGCTGCAGCTGGATCAAAATATTTTCCGCGACGACTCCCTGGCGAGACGCTCCGAAGTCGCTGCCAACGCAGGCACTCGGCGCGACACCGTCGGCAGCGGTGACAGCCTGAGCTTCGCGGCGATGCGTCGTCATCAAGCTTTTGAGGATCGGGAGTACGGGTACGAGATGGGCCCGGTACGCGACGCCTCGGGACGCGTGCTGCGCACCACGGTGAACGACACCATGATGCGTATCGACCTGCCGACG
>JBIJCL010000243.1:0-3616 GCA_044344725.1 Steroidobacteraceae bacterium
GTGAATGAACTTGGCAGCCTCCGCGAACATCGGCTGCGTCTTCTCGAGGTTGATGATGTGGATTTTGTTGCGTTCGCCGAAAATGAACTCTTCCATTTTCGGGTTCCAGAAGCGGGTTTGGTGTCCAAAGTGGACGCCCGCTTCCAGCATCTGTCGCATGGACACGCTGGCCATAAAGCACTCCTTGTCGGGTTAAGCCTCCGCATATCTCGGCTGCCATCCCGCGACCCCGAAGGACCTTGGGACACCCAGCAACCGATGTATCGATACGCGTGTGGGGTTGTTTACGTTGCCAAAAAAGGCCGCGCTTTATACCATGCAGTCCCCGTAAAAACAACGTCTTACGGGTCCCCTTCCAGCCCTTCGTCCGAGCCCATGACCGTCACCCTGAAGTCCCCGCAAGAACAGCAGAAAATGCGCGAGGCCGGCCGCCTCGCCGCCGAGGTGCTCGACCTCATCGGCGAGCACGTCAAACCCGGCGTGACCACCGACGAGCTCGATCGCATCTGCCACGAGCACATCACCCGCGTGCAGCAGGCGACTCCTGCGAACCTCAACTATCGCGGTTTCCCGAAAACCATCTGCGCGTCCGTGAACCATGTCGTCTGCCACGGCATTCCGGGCGACAAGAAGGTCAAGGACGGCGACATCGTCAACATCGACGTCACGGTCATCCGCGATGGCTTCCACGGCGACACCAGCCGCATGTACTACGTGGGCAAGCCCGCCCCGCTCGCGCAGCGGCTCGTCGACACCGCCTTCGAAGCCATGTGGCTCGGCATCCGTCAGGTGCGCCCAGGCGCCACCCTGGGCGATGTGGGTCATGCGATTCAAAAGCATGTCGAGGCGCAGGGCTTTTCCGTCGTGCGTGAATATTGTGGTCATGGCATCGGCCGCATCTACCACGAAGATCCGCAGGTGCTGCATTACGGCCAGCCCGGCACGGGCCTCAAACTTCAGGCCGGCATGACCTTCACCATCGAGCCGATGGTCAATGCCGGAAAACGTCACGTCAAACTATTGCCCGACGGCTGGACCGTCGTCACCAAAGATCACTCGCTCTCGGCGCAGTGGGAGCACACCGTGCTCGTCACCGACTCCGGTTACGAAGTGCTGACGATGGGCAAACTCTCGCGCGAACCGGGCCTGCTCGAAGGCGCAGCCTGATGCCGACGCGGGCCCTGCTCGAGGCGCTCCCGGCGCGGGTCGCCGCGGCAGGCCACAGCGCCGAGGCCTACGCGCAGATCCTGCGCGAGGGACAAACCGAACTGCGACGTCGCTTCGAGGCCGAAGAGCCGGTCGAAACGCTCGTGCGCGCGCGAGCGAAGCTGCTCGATGGCGTGCTGCGCGAGGCCTGGCGTACGCGACTGCCGAACCACGATGCCGACTGGGCGCTCGTCGCCGTCGGCGGTTACGGCCGCGGTGAACTGCACCCCTGCTCCGACGTCGACATCCTTATCCTCGTGCCGCACGCGCTCGATGAGATCGGTCGCACCGCCATCGAACACTTCGTGACGTTTCTTTGGGATATCGGCATCGAAGTCGGTCACAGCGTCCGCACGGTCGACGAGTGTCGCAGCGAAGCGGCGGCCGATGTGAGCATCATGACGACGCTCATCGAGGCACGATGGCTCGCCGGTTCCACCGACCTCGTCGAGGCCATGCTCGAGGCGCTCTCGCCCGATCATCTCTGGCCCGTCAAAGATTTCTTCGAAGCCAAGGTACGCGAGCAGGCCGACCGACACCTCAAGGCCAACGATACCGCCTACAACCTCGAGCCCAATGTCAAAACGGGCCCCGGCGGTCTTCGCGACATCCAGACCATCGCCTGGGTTGCCAAGCGCCACTTTGGCGTGAACACGCTCGACGAGCTCGCGAAGAAAGGTTTTTTGACCCAGGCCGAGGCGCGGCGTCTGCAGGCGGCACAGTCGTTTTTGTGGCGTGTGCGTTTTGCGCTGCACACCCTCACCGGACGGCGCGAAGATCGTCTGCTCTTCGACCATCAAATGAAACTGGCTGGTCTCTTCGGCTACGAAGACGCCACGTTCACGCTCGCCGTCGAACAATTGATGCAGCGGTACTACCGCACCGTGCTCGATGTAAGCCTGCTCAACGAACTGTTGCTGCAGCTCTTTCGCGAGGCCATCCTCGATGAGAGCGCCGATCCCGTGCCGCTCAACCCGCGATTCCAAGTCACTAACGGCTATCTCGAGGCGATGCACGACGATGTGTTCGTGCGCCAACCCTCCACCCTTCTCGAAGTCTTTGCCTTGCTGCAGCAGAACCCCGACATCCGCGGCGTTCGCGCACATACCATCCGGGCCATCGAACAAAATCTTTGGTTGATCGACGAAGAGTTCCGCCAGAACCCGCGCAACCATCGTCTCTTCCTCGAGATCCTGCGCGCACCCGCAGGGGTCACCAACGAACTGCGCCGCATGAACACCTACGGCGTGCTCGGGCGTTACATCCCTTCCTTCGGCCGAATCGTCGGCCGCATGCAGTACGACCTCTTCCATGCCTATACGGTCGATGCCCACACCCTCTTCGTAGTGAGCAACCTGCGCCGCCTCGCGCTGCCTCGGTTCAACCACGAGCTGCCCAATCTCTCGCAGATCATGCAGTCGCTGCCGCGACCGGAAGTCGCCTACCTCGCGGCGCTCTTCCACGACATCGCCAAGGGTCGAGGCGGCGATCACTCCGAACTCGGCGCGGTCGATGCGGAAGCCTTCTGTCTCGAGCAGGGCCTCTCGCGCTACGACGCGCGTCTCGTCGCCTGGCTCGTACGCAACCACCTGCAGCTCTCGCTTACGGCGCAGAAGCAGGACATCGCCGACCCCAAGGTCATCAATGAATTCGCGCGTTTCGTGGGCGATGAGACCCACCTCGACCATCTCTACGTGCTCACGGCGGCCGACGTGCGTGCGACCAACCCGCGCCTCTGGAACTCCTGGAAGGCCTCGCTCTTCAGTGAATTCCATGACCGCGTGAAGCGCGCCCTGCGTCGCGGCCTCGAGACACCGATCGACCAGGACGAGCTCAAGGAAGAAAACCAATCCCAGGCCCGCGAGCTACTCGCCGCGACGGGCGTCAGCTCGACCGCCGTCGACAGCGTCTGGGCCATGCTCTCCGAGGCCTACTTCCTGCGCCATACGCCGCAGGAGATCGCCTGGCACACGCGCGTGCTCGCCGCGCGCGAGCCGGGGAGCGACGACCCGGTGGTCTCGGTGCAAGCCGAGAGCGAACGCGGAACGACCTCCATCATGACCTACGCGCCGCATCGCCAACACGGCTTCGCGCGTACGACAGCCGTGCTCGATCAGCTCGGGCTCAACATCGTCGATGCGCGCATCACGCCAACCGGCGATGGCAACAGCATCGATCTCTACCACGTGCTCGAAGAAGACGGCACGCCCATCGCCGACGTCGAGCGCCATACCGAAATCGAATACGCCCTCACCCGCTCACTCGCCGCGCCGCGCGACACCGTGCTCGCGGTCTCGCGTCGTGCGCCGCGTCAGGCCCGGCTCTTCAATACGCGCACCCAGATCAGCGTGACGGCGGACGAACGCAACCAGCGCTCCGTCCTCGAAATCATCGCGGCTGACCGTCCGGG
>JBIJCL010000244.1:0-3613 GCA_044344725.1 Steroidobacteraceae bacterium
CCGCAAAGACGAGTCAGTCACCAAGGTCGCAATCTCGATGATGGTGTCCGTGTCGGGTTTGAGCCCGGTCATCTCGAGATCGATCCAGATCAGCGCATCGCGACTCGGCATTGTTACGGTCCATCGTGAGGTCTTAGATTGAGCCCGAGTCTATCAGAGGCTAGAGTGGCGCCCTCTTCGGGCGATACGGCACGGCAAGATCTTGGAATTCGAGGCGCAGGTCATTGCCGCGTACGGACGTCACGTCCGGGTACGCGACGACACGGGACGTATCGTTCAAGCGAGGCCTTTCGGGCGTCGCTTGCAGGTGGTCTGCGGAGATCGGGTGCGCTGCAACGAAGACGCGACGCACGCGGAGGTGCATGTCACCGAAATTCTGCCGCGTCGCAGCCTCCTCGCGCGCGCCACGCTGCGCGGCGATGCCGAGCCCGTCGTGGCCAATCTGTCGCTGTTGGTCGCTGTGATGGCGCCGGCACCGATGCCCGATCTTTTCATCATCGACCGATACCTTTGCGCTGCCTCCTCTGCCGGTATCCGAGCGCTCGTGCTCGTCAACAAGTGCGACCTCGCTCCAGACGTCGATCTCTCCGCGCTCACCCACTCCTTCGAGACGGCAGGCTACCCCGTGCTGCTCTGCAGTGCCGAGAGCGGTCAGGGACTCGACGCGCTCAAGGAAATCTTGAGTCGTGAGACGAGCGTATTCGTCGGACAATCGGGCGTCGGAAAATCCTCGCTCATCGGTCGACTCATTCCTGGCATCGATCTTGCGACCGGCGAACTCGATCGCGATGCGGAAGGTCGGCACACCACGACGAGCTCCTCGCTGCATGATCTGCCGGGCGGTGGATACGTAATCGATTCACCCGGCGTACGCGACTTCGCGCCAGCCATCGACTCGCTCGAGCCTCGCAGCCTCGGCTTTCCCGAGGTCGATCACCTCTCGACAGGTTGTCGATTCGCCGACTGCCAGCATCTGCAGGAGCCCGGTTGCGCCGTGCGCAATGCGGCAGAACGCGACGAGACGGCGAGCCCGCGGATCGATCCGCGACGATATGAGAGTTACCGCAGACTGCGACGCCTTCATGCCGACTTGAAAGCGGCCCAAGGCCCGGGCCGAAAGCGCAGTTAAATCAGCGACTGCCGACCCGCGAGTGCGTGGGCGAGCGTGCCGCCGTCGATGTACTCGAGCTCCCCTCCGATCGGCACCCCGTGCGCGATGCGGGTCGCACGCAAGCCGCGCGCTCTGGCGATCTCAGACAGAAAATGCGCCGTTGCCTCGCCTTCGACCGTGGGATTCGTGGCCAGGATCAACTCCTGAACCGCTCCCGAATCGAGCAGACCCTCGAGCTCGCGGATCCCGAGCTGTTCGGGTCCGACTCCATCGAGCGGCGACAGATGCCCCATCAGCACGAAGTAACGTCCGCGGTAGCCGCCCGATTGCTCGATGGCCACGACATCCGCCGGCGACTCGACGACACAGAGCTGACTCGCATCGCGCTGAGTCGAGCTACAGATGAAACACAACTCGCTCTCGGAGAGCATGCGGCATTGCCGACATCGGCCCACCTTGGCGAGCGCTCCGGAGAGCGCTTCGGTCAACGCACGCGCTCCGTCGCGCCCTTCCTGCAACAAATGAAACGCCATGCGCTGAGCGGTCTTTGGACCGACCCCAGGCAAGGTGCGCAACGCATCGATGAGTCGCGCGAGCGCGGGAGTGTGTTTCATCTCGTAGGGCTAAATCAGAACGGCATCTTGAAGCCAGGCGGCAGACGCAGCCCGGACATCAAGGAGGACATGCGCTGCTGGCTTTCGGTCTCGACGCGACGTACGGCGTCGTTGATGGCCGCTGCGACCAAATCTTCGAGCATCTCGCGATCGTCGCCGATGACGGCCGGCTCGATCTGCACGCGCTTCACTTCGTGCTTGCCAGTCATCGTGACCTTGACCATGCCGCCGCCGGACTCGCCGACGACTTCCATCTGCGCAATCTCTTCCTGCGCCTTTTGCATGTTCCGCTGCAGAGCTTCCGCCTGCTTCATCATGTTGCCGAAATTGGCCATCGCTGATTTCCCTTAATGCGGTTTGACTGAATCGGTCTTGAGGCTCGCGCCAAATTTTTCTTTGAAGCCACGAACTGTTGCATCGGCCTCGAGTGAACGGCGGGCTTCATCGAGTTCGGCGTCCACGGCACGCTGCTCCGCTCGCGCCGGAGTGTCGACGGGCGCCTGCGCGAGCTCGATTTCCACCCGAACCATTTCGCCGAGCGCGCGCGCCAAGGCCTGAGAGAGCTTGTCTATGAGGGAGGTGGTCTTGAGCAGCGACTGGGCCGGGTCGAGCGTGAGGCGGATCAACCCACCCTCCCGACCCGAATAGGCACAGTTCGCCGCGAGCTGCCGAGCCGCGCCGCCAAGCTCGAGCCCGGCGACGACGTCCTGCCACCGCGAGAGGTCGAGGGCCGCGCCGGTCGTGACCCGCGCGGACGCTTGGGTCGGCGTCTCCCCTTGAGACTGGGCCACGGGGGACGCGGCGGACGCCGCACTGCGCCTCGGAGACGACGCCTTACCCTCGCCCACGCCAGGCCCCGCGGCGCCCCCTGCAGCGCCTGAGACGCCCGGAGCGAGCCGGAAGGCCACCATCCGCAGCAAGGTCATCTCGAAGCCTGTGCGGGGGTCGGGCGCCCAGGCGAGGTCACGTCGCCCGAGGATCGCCGTCTGGTAGCACAGCTGCACGTCCTCGGGACTCAACGCCGAGGCGAGCTCCGCGAGCTGCTCAGGCGGATGCAGCTCGTCGCCCTCGTACGTCGGCAGCGTCTGCTTGAGCGCCACGCGCACCAAAAGCGTCGCGAGGGCATCGAGCACGTCGCCATAGTCGGGCGCCCACTCATCAAGTGACTGGGCAAAGCGCATGAGTTCGGCGGGGTCCGAGGTACCGAGCAAACGGGCCAACTGGAAAACCTGCTTGCGATCGACCGTCGCGAGCATGGCGCGCGCTTCGCTCTCGGCGACCTTTCCGCCTCCGAAGGCGAGCAGTTGGTCGAGCAAAGACAAACCATCGCGCATGCTGCCATCGGCAGCCTCGGCGATCAGGCGCACGGCCGCAGGCTCGAAATCGATGTTCTCGGCCTTGAGGATCACCTTCATGCGATCGGCGATCATCGAGACGGACAAACGCTTGAGGTTGAACTGCAGACAGCGCGAAAGCACCGTCACCGGTAATTTTTGAGGATCGGTCGTCGCCAACAAAAATTTGACGTGCGGCGGTGGTTCCTCGAGGGTTTTCAGCAACGCATTGAAGGAGTGCGTCGAGAGCATGTGGACTTCGTCGATGAGGTAGACCTTGTATCGTCCTCTCGTCGGCGCGTACTGCACGTTGTCGAGCAGCTCGCGCGTGTCATCGACCTTGGTGCGCGAGGCGGCATCGACTTCGATCAAATCGACGAAGCGACCCTCGTCGATCTCGCGACACGTCGCGCAGGTACCGCACGGCGTAGCGCCCATGCCCGTCTCGCAGTTGAGACACTTGGCGAGAATTCGCGCGATGGTCGTCTTGCCGACGCCGCGCGTGCCAGTGAACAAAAACGCGTGGTGAACCCGATTGGTCTCGAGGGCATTCG
>JBIJCL010000017.1:0-13240 GCA_044344725.1 Steroidobacteraceae bacterium
CGCCATCCAAAAGATCTGCGCCACCCGTCAATCGTTGACGCGGCGGAAGCACGCTCCATCCCACCGCCAGCGCGCCGAGCGAACCGAGACCCAACCAGAGCACCGTACGTCGTTTCATCCTGCCTTCACCTCCGGCAAGCCGAAACCGGCGCGCCGCAACGTTTCGATTTCATCGCGCAAGCGGGCCGCTTCCTCGAACTCGAGGTTGCGTGCGTGCTTGAACATCTCGGACTCGAGCTGTTTCATGCGACGCAAGGCCTGCTCCGGTCGCAATTCGTGCACCTGACGGGCCCCTGAGTCGCGCGAAGCTGTCTTTCCAGCCTTGCCGAGCTTTGCCCCAAGCTTGCCCTTCGGCAGAGGCGCACCGCCTTCGGCTCGCGCACCCTCCATGACGTCCACCACCTGCTTGACGATGCCGCGGGGCGTGATGCCGTGGGCCTCGTTGAAGGCCACTTGCTTGTGCCGACGACGCTCGGTTTCTTCCATCGCACGCTGCATCGATCCGGTGATTCGATCGGCGTAGAGGATGGCCCGCCCGTTGACGTTGCGTGCCGCCCGGCCGATCGTCTGGATCAATGAATTGGTCGAGCGGAGAAATCCCTCTTTGTCGGCATCGAGCACGGCTACGAGGGCGACCTCGGGCATATCCAGCCCCTCGCGAAGAAGATTGATGCCGACCAGCACGTCGAACACACCGAGTCGCAAGTCGCGAATGATTTCACTGCGCTCGACCGTCTCGATGTCCGAGTGTAAATATCGGACCTTGACGCCATGCTCATCGAGATACTCGGTGAGATCCTCGGCCATGCGCTTGGTGAGCGTGGTGATGAGCACTCTCTCTTGTCGTGACACGCACTGCACGATCTCCGAGAGCACATCGTCGACCTGTGTCCGAACGGGACGCACCTCGACGTTCGGGTCGACGAGACCTGTTGGCCGGACGACTTGCTCGACCACCTGAGACGCGTGACGGGCTTCGTAGTCGCCCGGGGTCGCCGACACGAAGATCATTTGGGGCGCGAGGCGCTCCCATTCTTCGAACTTCAACGGTCGGTTATCGAGCGCTGAAGGCAAACGGAATCCGTACTCGACCAGCGTCTCTTTACGCGAGCGGTCGCCTTTGTACATGGCGCCGAGCTGCGGAAGGGTCTGGTGACTTTCATCGACCACCAGCAAAGAATTCGGCGGCAGATAGTCGTAGAGACACGGGGGCGGCTCGCCCGGCTCGCGGCCCGACAAATATCGCGAGTAGTTTTCGATCCCGGCGCAGTACCCCACCTCTTTCATCATTTCCATGTCGAACATGGTTCGTTGCTCGAGCCGCTGCGCCTCGACGAGTTTGTCGGCGGCACGAAGCTCGATGAGCCGCTCGCGCAACTCTTCGCGAATATGGTCGATGGCCTGGATCAGTCGGTCCTTCGGCGTGACGAAGTGGGTGCCTGGATAGACCGTGTAGCGAGGCACCTTGCGAAGGACCGAGCCCGTCAGCGGATCGAAGATCGACAACGTTTCTATGGTGTCGTCGAACAACTCGACCCGAACGGCATCCCTGCCCGATTCGGCAGGGAAGATATCGATGATGTCGCCGCGCACACGGAACGTGCCCTGCGAAAAATCGATCTCGTTGCGCGTGTACTGCATGTCCGCCAAGCGGCGCAGCAATTTGCGCTGATCGAGTCGCTCGCCACGAACGAGGTGCAACACCATCGCCAAGTAAGTCTCGGGGTCACCAAGACCGTAGATCGAAGAAACCGTCGCGACGATGATGCAATCGGGTCGCTCGAGCAGAGCCTTGGTCGCCGAGAGGCGCATTTGCTCGATGTGCTCGTTGATCGAGGCGTCTTTTTCGATGTACGTGTCGCTCGCCGGCACATAGGCTTCGGGTTGGTAGTAGTCGTAGTACGACACGAAGTATTCGACGGCGTTGTCGGGGAAGAACTCCCGGAACTCCCCATAGAGCTGAGCCGCGAGCGTCTTGTTGTGCGCGAGCACCAAGGTCGGTCGCTGAATGGCTTGGATGACGTTGGCGATGGTGAACGTCTTGCCGCTGCCCGTGACCCCAAGCAGAGTCTGGTGTGCGAGCCCGCTCCGCAGACCGTCGATCAGTCCGGCAATGGCTGCAGGCTGATCCCCGGCGGGTTGGTAATCGGACTTGAGCCTGAATTCGGCCATAAGGCCCCTACTATATCGGCTCGAGGTTGCAGATGTTCTGACGGCTTTCCGCCCGGCGTGCGGCGCCGCTTGACGGGCCGCGGCGCATTCCAGAGAATGCGCGCCTCTTTTCGCCTGCCGTTCCCCGGTAGCTCAGTCGGTAGAGCGTCGGACTGTTAATCCGCAGGTCGCTGGTTCGAGTCCAGCCCGGGGAGCCAATCTCCGGCAGGCGATAGTCACCCGCTCGGGCGCGGCCCACCACGGTCGGCCGTCAATAATTGAGCGTGTCCGGCGACGCCTTGAAGCGCTCCATCGAATCCAGAATGATCTTGCGCGCCTGCTCGGCATCACCCCAACCGCTGATCTTCACCCACTTGCCGGGCTCCAGGTCTTTGTAGTGCTGGAAGAAGTGGCCGATACGATCGAGCCAGTGCTTGGACACCTGACTGATGTCATGGACATGCGAGTAACCGTTGAACACCTTGTCGACGGGAACGGCGAGCAGCTTTTCGTCAGAGCCGGCTTCATCCTGCATCATCATCACGCCGACCGGGCGGCACCGAATCACAGAACCCGGCACGAGCGGCAAGGGCAAAATGACGAGCACATCGGCCGGGTCGCCATCGCCACAAAGCGTGTGTGGGATGTAGCCGTAGTTGCAGGGATAGCGCATCGGCGTCGAGAGGATACGATCGACGAAGATCGCGCCCGTCGCTTTGTCGACCTCGTATTTGACCGGGTCGGCATCTTTCGGGATTTCGACAATGACGTTGACGTCGTTCGGGACATCCTTGCCCGTGGGTACTAGATCGAGTGCCATGCTTCCGTGCTCCTGATAATCCAAATCAAACCGATCGCGAGATGAGTTCCTTCATGATCTCGTTCGTGCCGCCGTAGATCCGCTGGACCCGCGAGTCGGCAAACATGCGGCACACGAGGTACTCGTTCATGTACCCGTAGCCGCCATGCAACTGCACGCACTCGTCGAGCACCTGCTGCTGCATGTCGGTGACCCAGTACTTCGCCATCGAGGCGGTCTCGTTGTCGAGCTTGCCCGCGAGCAACTTCTGGATACAGTCGTCGACGAATACTCGCGCCACGCGCGTGACGGTCGCGCATTCTGCAAGCTTGAATCGAAGGTGCTGCATCTGGCCGATGACTTGCCCGAAAGCCTTGCGCTCTTTGACGTACTTGGACGTCTCGGCGACGGCGCCCTCCATCGCGGCGACACCACAGAGCGCGATGATCAACCGCTCGTACGGCAGGTCGCCCATGAGCTGATACATGCCGAGTCCCTCTTCTGCACCGAGCCGGCAGTCCGCCGGTACACGGACGTCTTCGAAGAAGAGTTCCGCGGTGTCCTGCGCGGGCATGCCCATTTTGTCGAGCACGCGACCTACGCGGTAACCCGGAAGATTCTCGGTTTCGACCATGATGAGCGAGAGCCCGCGCTTGCGATCCTCGGTGTTGGTGCGCGTGACCAACATGAGCAGCGAGGCCTGACCACCGTTCGTGATGAATATCTTTGAGCCGTTGATGCGGTAATGATCGCCTTCGAGCACGGCACGGGTGCGGACACCCTGCAGATCGGAACCTGCCCCCGGTTCCGTCATGGCGATTGCGCCGATGAGCTCTCCGCGGGCCATGCGTGGCAACCAGCGCTGCTTCTGCTCTTCGGATCCGTAGTTGTAGACGTAATGCGCGCACATGCTGTGCACACCCTGACCGAAACCGGACAACCCCCGGCGCGCCTGTTCTTCGTAGAACACGACCTCGTGACGGAAATCTCCACCGGCACAGCCGTATTCGGCGGGAAGATCGAGACAGAGCAAACCCATCTCGCCAGCCTTTCGCCAAATCTCTTTTCCGACGGTGTGCTGGCGTCGCCATGTCGCATCGTGCGGCACCATTTCGGTCTCGACGAATCGCGCGACATTCTCGCGAAACAGACTCAACTCATCGTCGGCCCAAGGGGAAACATAAGGAAGCATCGAGGAACTCCTGCAATCCGACGCACGGGCACCGGAAGATGAATGATCAGCGTTTGGCGCGCGTCGCCTTCGGACTTTCGACGACCTTGCGAAGATGCGCTCTGAAATCTTTGCCGAGTGCCGGATGGGCGAGCGCATACGCCACGGTCGCCTGCAAGTAACCGAGCTTGCTGCCGCAGTCGTAGCGCGTCCCTTCGAATTTATGGGCGTATACCGCCTCTTCCTGGAGCAAACGCGCGATCCCGTCCGTCAACTGAATCTCACCGCCGGCCCCCGCACCGATCCGAGCGAGGTGATCGAAGATCGCGGGAGACAACAAATATCGACCGACGACGGCGAGGTTGGACGGCGCAACCGCAGGCTTGGGCTTCTCGACAATTCGACGGATCCTCGCGGTTTGCCCTGGCGCCTCTACCGCGACGATGCCGTACTTATCGGTATCTTTTCGAGGTACCGTCTCGCACCCAATCACGCTTGCGCCCTTGGCGGCATAGACCTCTGCCATCTGTGCGAGGCAGGGTTTCTCGGCAGCGATCAGGTCGTCGGCGAGATGCACGAAGAACGGCTCGTTGCCGACGGCCGGCCGCGCGCATAACACGGCGTGCCCGAGGCCGAGCGGCGCAGGCTGACGAATGTAAATGCAGGTGGCGTAACTCGGCAGCACGCTGTGCAATTGCTTCACGAGCTCGTTCTTGCCTTGCGACTTGAGCAAACCCTCGAGTTCACGATCCGAGTCGAAGTGATCTTCGATGGCTCGCTTGGACGCTCCCGTGATGAACACCAAACGCCTCGCACCGGCCGCGAGCGCCTCTTCGACCGCGTATTGGATCAACGGTTTGTCGACGACCGGGAGCATTTCTTTGGGGCTCGCCTTGGTCGCCGGAAGGAATCGCGTGCCGCGTCCCGCAACCGGAAAAACCGCCGTCTCGATGAGGGGACGCTTGGCCATCTGCCACTCCGAAAAATAGATCTCGGAATGGTAAACCAAGCGCCCCTCGCTCGGGCAGGGACGTTAGCGGCCTCCGGCGCCCGGCTTCGAGACGCTTTGACCCGCCGGAGTCCGCTTCGCAGCCCCGGCTGCTGACAACGCCCCGGAAGGTTTGGCCGTCCCGCCGCCCGACCCCACGGTCAAGCGGGAGCGATTGTTTTCGAGGGTCTTCGCCCCGATGCCTTTGACGAGGGCGAGTTCATCGACCGAGCGGAATGCTCCATTTTTCTGACGGTGCTCGACGATCGCTCGAGCCTTGGATTCGCCGATGCCCTTGATCTCGCGCGCGAGCGTGGCGACATCGGCGGTATTGATATTGACGAGTGCGATACTTGGACGACTCGGGCTTGAAACGGCGGTTGCCGAGGCCTGAACGGGCCCGAGAAGCGCCCAACACGACAAGATAGCGAGGGCGGTCAATCGATAGATCATGAGATGTCCTCCGGTTCGGATGCGTGGCGCCGACATGGCGGCACGCGCCGGAGGCTAAGACGGAGGCTCGCTGGATCACGAGCAACGAATCGACGCGGAGCGTCGACTAATGGAGCGATCAGTCGCGGATCGGACTCGTGATGCTTTCGTTGACCCGCTCTCGCAGGTCTTTTCCCGGCTTGAAATGCGGGACGTACTTCCCAGAGAGCGCGACGGCCTCCCCAGTCTTCGGGTTACGACCCTGCCGCGGAGGTCGGAAGTGCAACGAGAAACTGCCGAACCCACGGATCTCGATGCGCTCACCCGTGGCGAGCGCGTCGCTCATGATCTCGAGAATCTGCTTGAGCGCGAGCTCGATGTCCTTCGCCGGCAGATGCTTCTGCTTGGCGGTGATCAATTCGATGAGTTCCGACTTCGTCATGACAACCCCGTGACGTCGTCAGGAGGGTCGCGAACGGCATGACCGTCCGCGACCCGCCCCAATTTCACGCTACCCCATCAACCGCGATCGCGATCCGAGTTGATCTGGGCCTTGAGGAGTTCGCCCAAGCTCGTACCCGCAGTCGGGCCCGTCTGCTCGGAACGATAGCTCTGTACGGCTTCGGCTTCCTCTGAGGCTTCCTTGGCCTTGATCGAGAGCGAAATCGAACGCGTCTTGCGATCGACGCCCATGAACTTCGCCTCGA
Organism: Steroidobacteraceae bacterium; assembly: GCA_044344725.1. Classification (GTDB taxonomy): domain Bacteria; phylum Pseudomonadota; class Gammaproteobacteria; order Steroidobacterales; family Steroidobacteraceae; genus UBA964. Next base: position 6,249 of record JBIJCL010000017.1, read on the forward strand.
TCTCGTCGCCCGCCTTCAGGAACTGACGTGCGTCCTCGACACGATCGCGACCGAGCTCCGAAGCACGCAGCTGCCCTTCTATGCCGTTGCCGAGATCGATGATCGCGCCGCGAGCGTCCACTTCTTTGACGACGCCGCGAACGACACTGCCCTTCGGGTTGTCGGCGATGTATCCCGCGAACGGATCCTTGGCGAGTTGCTTGATGCCGAGGCTGATGCGCTCGCGCTCGGGATCGATGGCGAGCACCATCGCTTCGATCGTCTGACCCTTCTGGAAGCTGCGAACAGCCTCTTCGCCCGGGATGTCCCAGGAGATGTCGGAGAGGTGCACGAGACCGTCGATGTTGCCCGAGAGGCCGATGAAGATGCCGAAGTCGGTGATCGACTTGATCTGACCCGACACCTTGTCGCCGCGGTTGAAGTTCTCGGAGAACTCACGCCACGGATTCGGGACGCACTGCTTGAGGCCGAGGCTGATGCGGCGACGCTCTTCGTCGCAATCGAGCACCATGACTTCGACTTCCTGGCCCGTCTGCACCACCTTGGCCGGATTGACGTTCTTGTTGGTCCAATCCATTTCCGAGACGTGCACGAGACCTTCGACGCCATCCTCGATCTCGACGAACGCGCCGTAGTCGGCGATGTTCGTGACCTTGCCGAACACGCGGGTGTTGGGCGGATAACGCCGATTGATGCTCTCCCACGGATCGGCGCCGAGCTGCTTGAGGCCGAGGCTGACGCGCGAACGCTCGCGGTCGAACTTGAGGATGCGCACTTCCACTTCGTCACCGACCTTGACCACTTCGGAAGGATGCTTGACGCGCTTCCAGGCCATGTCGGTGATGTGGAGCAGACCGTCGATGCCGCCGAGGTCGACGAACGCACCGTAGTCCGTGAGGTTCTTGACGGTGCCACGCACGACCGAACCTTCTTGGAGATTGTCCATGAGCGCACTGCGCTCGGCGGAGAACTCTTGCTCGACGACTGCGCGGCGCGACACGACCACGTTGTTGCGCTTCTGATCGAGCTTGATGACCTTGAACTCGAGCGGCTTGTTTTCGAGATACGCTGTGTCGCGAACCGGACGAACGTCGACGAGCGAACCCGGCAGGAACGCGCGTACGTGCTCGATTTCGACGGTGAAACCGCCCTTCACGCGGCCAGTGATGATGCCCGTGACGATCTCGCCCTTCGAGAACGCGTCTTCGAGACGCGTCCAGGTGCGAGCGCGCTTGGCTTTGTCGCGCGAGAGACGCGTTTCGCCCGTGCCGTCTTCGACGGAGTCGAGCGCCACTTCGACCATTTCACCGACGGTGACTTCGATCTCTCCCCGCTCATTCTTGAACTGTTCGACGGGAATGACGGCCTCGGACTTGAGACCGACGTTGACGATGACCATGTCGCTGCCGACATCGACCACCAGACCAGAGAGAATTTGGCCCGGGCGAATACGCTGGCTGGCCAGACTCTGTTCGAACAGTTGTGCAAAAGATTCAGTCATTTGTTTACTCATGCGATGCAAAGGGCACCGCGCCTGCTGTCCCGATCGCCACGTTTCGTGGAACCACGGGGTTGACGACACAGCCGAGCGACGAGCACCCGACCACCCAAATCCGATCGAATTCCGTGAGGGTCAGCGCCAGAGGGCGCGCGAACGTCCGAGTTCGATCACCCGTTCGACAATCTCGTCGACCGGTACACCGGTCGAGTCGATCACGAACGCGTCGGACGCAGGCCTGAGCGGTGCCACGCTGCGGGTTGAATCCCGCAGGTCGCGCTCGGCGATCTCCCGCGAAAGGGCGGCGAGACTAACACCAGAATCCTTGTCTTTCAACTGCTTATAGCGCCTCAGAGCCCTCTCGTCGGCACTCGCCGTGAGGAAGATTTTGAGGGGGGCGTCGACGAAAATGACCGTCCCCATGTCCCGGCCGTCGGCGATCAAACCCGGGGGCCTGGCGAACGAACGCTGGCGGTCGGTCAGCGCCGAGCGCAGCTCCGGCCACGCCGCGACCCGAGAGGCCCCCTGACCCGTCTCCTCTGCCCGGACGAGCCCCGTGACATCCCTTCCCGAGAGCTCGATGCGCTCCTCGCCGTCCGGATGCGCCCCAAAGACGACCTCCATGGACCGCGCCAAGGCGACATGACCAGCGACGTCATCGGGGGGAATCCCCTTCAACTGCCCGGACACCGCAACCAGTCGGTAGAGCGCTCCACTGTCGAGCAAATGCCAGCCCACGCGTTGGGCGAGCCGTCGGCACACCGTGCCCTTGCCCGAGCCAGAGGGTCCGTCGATGGCGATGACGGGAGGCCCCGGTGATTTCGCGATGGGCTCCACGGCTCAGCTCCGGGATCCCGCAGGATCGTCCTCGATAGCAAGTCCGCACGCCCCGGCGAGTGCGGCGAACCCCGGGAACGAGGTCGCGACGTTGGCGGTATCCAGAATTTCGATGTCGCCCTCCGCCTGGAGCGAAGCGACAGCGAAAGACATGGCGATGCGGTGATCGCCATGGCTGTCGATTCGACCGGCCTTGAATACGGGCCCAGGACTGCGACGTCCCTCGAGACGCATGCCATCGGCCAGTAGTCGATGCGGGATACCCAATGCCGAAAGGCCCTCGGACATCGTCGCGAGCCGGTCGCTTTCTTTGACGCGCAGCTCTTCGGCACCACGCAGGACCGAGGCACCCTCTGCACAGGCGGCGGCAATGAAAAAGGCCGGAAATTCGTCGATCGCCACAGGCACGAGTTCGAGGGGAACCTCGATTCCCCGCAGCTTCGAGGGTCGAACGAGAAGATTGGCGGTCGGCTCGGGTCCTCGCGTCGCGAGATCGGAAACCGTGATATCCGCACCCATGGCGCGGAGGATATCGAGCAGACCCGTGCGGGTCGGATTCATGCCGACACCCCGCAATTCGAGCGAACCTTGCTCGGCGATACAGCCAGCGACCAAAAAAAACGCAGCCGATGAAAAGTCGCCGGGAACGACGACATGGGTGCCACGGAGACGTTGTCCGCCCCGCATGCTGATGGTCGAATCCTCGCGCTGAATTTCGACACCGAAGCACTCGAGCATCCGCTCGGTGTGGTCCCGAGTTCGCGCAGGTTCGGTCACGCGCGTCACCCCGGTCGCTCGAAGCGCCGCGAGCATGATGGCCGACTTCACTTGGGCGCTCGCCATCGGCATCTTGAAATCGATCGCGCGAAGCTCGGGCGTCCCGCGAATCACCACGGGCGGCTTCCCATCGCGAGTCTCGATACGTGCTCCCATCAAGCGCAGCGGCGCGGCCGCTCGCTCCATCGGTCGTCGCATCAACGACTGATCGCCGACGAGAATCGAGTCGAAGTTTTGACCCGCCAGTAGCCCCATGAAGAGACGCATGGCCGTACCGGCGTTGCCCATGTCCAACGACTGCTCGGCACCTCGAAGGCCCTCGACTCCCACGCCCTCCACACGAACTTGTGCATCGTGTTGCCGATCGATCGTCACCCCGAGCGAGCGCAATACGTTCAACGTGGCGAGGCAGTCCTCACTTTCGAGAAACCCCTCGACCGTGGTGACGCCGTCCGCAATCCCGCCAAGCATCAGCGCGCGATGCGAGACGGACTTGTCTCCGGGAACGTGAATGCTGCCCGCGACCGTCCGTCGGGGCGACACGATCCAGCGATCTTGAGCGTGAGCGGTCACAGCACCGCGCGAGGATAGGAGCCCAGTATCCGAAACAACGAGGCTCGAGATTTGAGCCCCGCCAACGCTCGGGCCAGAGCCGGATCGTCTCGATGGCCCTCGAGGTCCATGAAAAACACGTAGTCCCATTTCCGGCGTTGCGACGGGCGAGACTCGATGCGCGTGAGACTCACGCGGTTCTTTGCGAGTGGTTCGAGCAATCGGTGCAAGGCGCCGGGCGATTCGGTGTGTCCGGTCGACACGAGAAGCGTCGTCCGATCGTTGCCGCTCGAACCGAACGTCCGTCTGCCGATGACCAAAAAGCGCGTGGTGTTGTCCGGTCGATCTTCGATGTCCGCCGACAAGATGGTGAGCCCGTAGACCTCGGCCGCCGTCTCACCGGCGATCGCGGCGGTGCCCTTCTCGTCGCGCGCCCGTCGAGCCGCCTCGGCATTGCTCGACTCCGCGATCAACTCGACGTCCGGCAGGGTTTCTTTGAGCCATTGACGGCATTGAGCGAGCGACTGCGGGTGACTGCAGATGCGCTTGACCTCACGCAAGCTGCGCATCTTGCCCATCAGGTTTTGGCGAATGCGCATTTCAACCTCACCACAGATGTGCAGCGGCGAAGTCAAAAAACGATCGAGCGTGTGATTGACGCTGCCCTCGGTGGAATTTTCGATGGGCACGACGCCGAAGTCGGCATGACCTGCCTCCACCTCGTGGAACACTTCGTCGATGGTCGAGAGCGACAGCGCGCGGGCGGAGTGACCAAAGTGTTTGTAGACCGCTGCTTGCGAGAACGTACCCTCAGGCCCGAGGAATCCAACCTTCAACGGTTCTTCCTGAGCGAGACAGGCGGACATGATCTCCCGAAATAGACGAACCACCTCCTCATCGCGCAGAGCACCTGCAGCTCGCGCCGAGGCATTTCGCTCCAGCGCCATACGCAGCACCTGCGCCTCGCGCTCGGGACGGTAGAAATCGACCAGACGCCCCTCCTTGCCCTTCGAGATCCCCACCTTTCGCGCAAGACGGGCGCGCTCGTTGAGCAAATCGTGCAGGCGGCGATCGACCTCGTCGATTCGCGAGCGCAGCCCTGCGATCTCTCCGGGAGCCTGACGCTTTGATCGGCTCTTGGAGGGGGTCTTCTTGCTGCGACGGGCCATGATGAGTTCCGTGGGACTAAAGCACTCGGGCCGAGAGTACCCCGTCGATCGCTCGAATGCGACCGAGCAACGAGCGGTCCACCGCACCTTCGACGTCGATGAGCGTGTACGCCACCTCGCCGCGTGACTTGTTGAGGAGCTCGGAAATATTGATGCCCGCTTCTGCGAGCAAGGTGGACATTTGTCCCACCATGTTGGGGACGTTGCTGTTGGCCACCGCGATGCGCGCCGTTCCGGCGATACGCGGCAGGTTGGCATCCGGGAAATTCACGCTGTGGCGGATGTTGCCGTTCTCGAGGTAGTCCCGCAGCGTATCGGCCGCCATGACGGCGCAGTTTTCCTCGGCCTCGCCGGTCGACGCGCCGAGGTGGGGCAACGTGACCACTTTGCGATGATCCTTCAAAGCGTTCTTGGGAAAGTCGCAAATGTAGGCATGCAGATGCCCGGCATCGAGTGCCGCAATCACCGAGGCGTCATCCACGATGGGGGCGCGAGAAAAATTGAGCAACACGCCACCCTTGGGCATGAGCGCGATGCGGGTTGAATTGACGAGACCACGGGTGGCCTCGATGAGGGGTACGTGTACCGAGATGAACTGGCTGCGCGCAAAAAGGTCGTCGAGCGAAAGAGCCTGTTCGATGGACGACGACAACTGCCACGCCCGTTGTACCGTGATCTGGGGGTCGTAACCGATGACGCGCATACCGAGTCGCTCGGCCACGTTCGCGACCTCGACGCCGATCGCGCCGAGTCCGATGACCCCGAGCGTGCGACCCGGCAACTCGAAACCTGCAAAATCTTTTTTGCCTTTCTCGGTCGCCTCGTCGATGGTTTTGTCGTCGCCGGAGAGGGCCCGTGCAAAATCCCAGGCCTGAACAATGTTGCGGGCTGCAAGAAAAAGCCCCGCGACCACGAGTTCTTTGACGGCGTTGGCGTTGGCACCCGGCGAGTTGAACACCGGTATGCCTCGCTTCGTCAGCGCCGCGACCGGAACGTTGTTCGTACCCGCACCTGCTCGGGCGATGGCCAAGACGGACGGCGAGATCGCCATGCTGTGCATATCAGCCGATCGAACGAGAATCGCGTCGGGCTCCGGGATCGCCGAGGCGACTTCGTAACGGTCGCGAGGCAGTCGCTCGAGCCCGCGCAGGCTGATGTTGTTCAGCGTCTGTATCCGGTAAGCCATGCGCGCCCTCACCCGTGTCGACGCTGGAACTCGCCCATGAATGCGATCAGGGATTCGACTCCCGCGAGCGGCATCGCGTTGTAGATCGAGGCGCGCATGCCACCGACCGAACGGTGCCCTTCGAGGTTGGCGAGCCCGGCCTTTGCCGCCTCGGCACAAAACACTTTTTCGAGATCGGGGTTCGGCACGGTGAACGGCACGTTCATCCACGAGCGACACTCGCGCGCGACGGGGCTGCGATAAAAGCCCGAACCGTCGATGGCGGCATAAAGTTTTTCGGCTTTGACGCGATTACGCTCGCCGATGACCGAAAGGCCCCCTTGACGCTTGAGCCAGTCGAACACGAGCCCCGCCATGTAGATGCCGAAAGTCGGAGGCGTGTTGAGCATCGAGCTTTCTTTGGCCATGGCCGCATAGTCCCAAATCGGCGGTGTGCCGGCGCGCGCCTTGCCGATGAGATCTTCGCGGACGATGACGACGACGAGTCCCGACGGTCCGATGTTCTTTTGCGCTCCGGCATAAATGAGGCCGAAACGACTGACCTCGATGGGCCGCGACAGAATCGTCGATGACATGTCGGCGACGATCGGCGCATCACTCTTCGGGATGTAGGGAAACTCGACGCCGCCGATCGTTTCGTTCGGCGTGTAATGAAGGTAGGCCGCCCCGGGGGTGACGCTCAGCGCAGACTCCGCTGGGACGGTGGAATAATTCGAGGCTGCTTCATCGGCGATGACGTTGACCTTGCAGAAACGCTTCGCTTCGACGATTGCCTTCTTCGACCACGCGCCGGTATTGACGTAATCCACGACCGACTCGGCGGTCGCGAGATTCTGCGGAATGGCCGTGAACTGTCCGGTGGCACCACCTTGCAGGAAGAGCACTTTGTAGTTCGCCGGAATCGACATGAGTTCACGAAGATCGCTCTCCGCTCGTTCGGCCACGGCCACGAAAGGCTTGCTCCGGTGACTGA
>JBIJCL010000245.1:0-3600 GCA_044344725.1 Steroidobacteraceae bacterium
GTGAGGCTCGCCCAGCGCATCGTGCACATCCTCACGGTGCACTCGGCCGCGGGCCGTCTGTACGACGTCGACGTTCGTCTACGACCGGGTGGCAAGGGTGGCATGTTGATCACGCAGCTCGACGCCTTCGTCGATTATCAGCATTCTTCGGCTTGGACCTGGGAGCACCAGGCTCTGCTGCATGCGCGAGCGGTGGCCGGTTCACCGGCGTTGCGGGAGAGATTCGAGCGGGAGCGAGTCCGCATCCTAGGTGAATTCGTGCGACGTGATTCGCTGCGCGAGGAAGTGGCGTCCATGCGCGAGCGTATGCGACGTGAACTCGCCAAGTCGAAGTCCGGCGAGTTCGATCTCAAGCAAGATCGCGGAGGCATCGCCGACATCGAATTCCTCGCCCAGTACTGGGCGCTACGTGAGGGGGCGCGGCATCCGGCGGTGCTGATGTTCAGCGACACCATCCGGCAGCTCGAGACCCTGGCTTCGGGGGATCTTGTTCCGCAGGCAACGGTGGACGTGTTGACCGCCGCGTATCGCGCGTATCGGATGCGTAATCATCATCGGTCGCTGCGAGAGGAGCGCGGCGTCATCGACGCCAGTGAATTCGTCGCCGAGCGCGCGGCCGTCACCCGTATTTGGGAAGAGACCTTTGCCGGTGTGACATCGCCGGTATAATCGCCGCATGACGACGACACCTCTCATCCAGCCGAACGCGCAGAACAAGTACGACGTCACGCCCGAAGACTTGCCGCTCTCTTGTCCGATGCCGCAGATGCAACTTTGGAACTCGCATCCGCGAGTCTATTTGCCCATCGAGAAGACGGGCTGGGCCAAGTGCCCCTACTGCGGAGCCGAGTACACGCTGCAGCGCTGATCGCTGAGCACTGGGCGCCGAGCGCTTAATGCTTAGCGCTTAGTGCTGATCAGGCGGGGCGATACGGCTTGTAGGATTTTTCTTCGACGATGCGCGAGCCGAGCGCCACATTGATGCGCTTCTTCACGGCCGCGCGCTCGTCGTTCGTCACGTAGACGGCCCGCGCGAGCTCGATGAACTCACCATCGAAAGCCTGCGCGAGTTCTTTGTCGCGGATCTTGTCCTCGATGTCCCAGAGCGCTTCGTTCACCCGCTGCAGTTCGGCCTCGTCCGCCGCGACTTCCGGAATGGCGGCACCACTGTCGCGCCAGGTTTTCTCGAGCAGGTCGAGTTCGAGACGTACGTTGCGGACTTTGGTCGCGTCGGTCATGCGCGCGGCCTTGATACGCAGGATGGTGATTTTGTCGAGCAGTTCGCCCGGCGAGATGGGAACGAGGATGTCTTTCATGAACGGGATGCTAGCAGGGCGTCGAGACGCTTGCAGACCTCGTCGACCTCGATCAGCTCCATGACGCCCGGCTCTTCTATTTTTGTCGCCCACGGCAGCGCCTCTGGGGTGCTGCGCCTGAACTTTTGAGCCGCCCTCGGGAAGGCGTCGATACACCACTCTCGCGAGAGATAGGGTCCGCTTCTTGCCGGGTTGGTCGCCGCGTAGAGTCCGATGACGGGTGTGCCGACCACGGTGGCCATATGGGCGGGGCCCGTGTCGGGCGCGAGCAGCACCGTCGCGCGACCGAGCAGCGCCAGCAGTTGCGGCAGGGTATCTTTGCCGACCTGGTCGATCACCCCTGGGCACTCGGCAGCGATCGCACGCGCCATCGACTTTTCGATTTCGCTGGGGCCGCCCGCCAGGATCACCCGCATGCCGTGGACCTCGATGGCATGGCGCGCGACCGCGGCATAGCGCTCGGCGAGCCAATTTCTTCGGGCGTGGCTCGAGCACGCGCTGATCACCAGCGTGCGCGGTGCGTCGTCGGGTATGAGGCGACGGGCGTACTCGGTCGCCTCGTCGGGTAGAGGCAGATCCCATTCGAGCGCGCGTTGACGAACGCCGACGGCTTCGGCGAAGCCCATGAAACTGTCGAGGACGTGTTCACGCTGACGCGGCGCGATACGCGCATTCGTGAAGAGCCATTGCAGCTCGCGGGCGCGTTCCCGGTCGAACCCGAGTTTGACGCGCGCGGGAACGAGCGCCGCGACGACGCTCGCTCTGAACGAAAGCTGAAGATGGAGCAGCAGATCGAACCGCCGACCCTGCAGCGTCGCACGCAGGGCTTTGAGACCCGCGAAACCGGCACGTTTGTCCACGGTGATAAACTCGACGCCCGGCAACAAGGTCATGAGTCGCGCTTCGGCACGGCCGATGATCCAGGTGAAGCGTGTGTCGGGCCATGCGCGCTGCAAAGTGCGCAGCAGGGGCACCACGTGGCAGGTGTCGCCGATGGCCGAGAGTCTCAACAGGCAAACGGAGTCGGGCGGCGTGATGAGCGGCAGCATGGCTTCAGGCGGTGAGGACGGAATGAACGAGGGTCGCGCACACGAACCGCTGGAGGACAAGATCCAAGCCGGCCGCCGCGTGATGCTATATGACCCCTCACTCGTCGGCAATTTTGATCCGCGCTGGTTCGAGCCTGGTCACTGGAGCGGAATCGGCGCCCTGCGCGGCGAGGCGCCGGGGCGGGGCAGCACGGTTTTCTTCGAGACCGAGGGCGCCGCCTATGCGCTGCGCCATTATCGTCGTGGAGGCTTCGTGGCGGCGATGCTCGGTGATCGCTATCTCGATACCGGTGAATCGCGCTCCCGACCTTTCCGCGAGTTTCGTGTGACCCAGCGGCTGCAGCGTCTCGGTCTGCCGGTTGCGCCCGTGGTGGCGGCGCTGCACGACCCGCATGGGCTTTGGTGTCGCGGCGATCTCATCACCCGCCGCCTCGTCGGTGTCAGGACGCTCGCCGATCGTCTCGCGCGAATGCCGGGGTCGATCGATTGGTCGGACGTGGGCGCGACCGTCGCGCGTTTTCATCGGGTCGGGTTACATCATGCCGATCTCAATGCCCACAACCTGCTCGTCGACGAAGTCGGGCAGTGGTTTCTCATCGATTTCGATCGAGCGAGTTTTCGCGAGCCGGGCTTGTGGTGCGATGCCAACCTCGTGCGTTTGCGTCGCTCGATCCTCAAGATTCTAGATTCTTTGAACGCGTCGCTCGACGAAGGTTCGTGGGCGACCTTGCTGCAGGGCTACCGCGAAGCCTCGTCCCGCGGCGGATCCCCATGAGTCGTCTTCTCTACCGTGCGCTCGTGGTGGCTGCGCTGCCCGTCGCCTTCGCCCTTTTCGTCGTGCGAGGCCTGCGTGGTCATCCGGGTGAGCGACGAGGGCTTTCTCAGCGCCTCGGCTTCGGTGCTCGTCATGCGACGAGAGCGATCTGGGTCCACGCGGTCTCGGTCGGTGAGGTTCAGGCCGCAGCAGCGCTCGTTCGCGCCTTGCGAAGTCGCTATCCTGATGTGCCGCTCACGCTGACGACGACGACCGGCACGGGCGCCGCACGCGCCCGAGAGACGTTCGGTGATGCGGTGGACGTGCGCTTCCTGCCATTCGATTCTTTGGGCTGTGTCCGTCGTTTTCTCGATCGTGTTCGGCCGCATCTGGCGATCATCATCGAAAAAGAGTTGTGGCCGAATCTCTTCGGCGAGTGTGCGGCGCGCGGAGTCCCCATCGTGCTCGCGAGCGCAACCGT
>JBIJCL010000246.1:0-3588 GCA_044344725.1 Steroidobacteraceae bacterium
GAGAGCTTCATTTGGTGGGCCATCCGACCGTCCCCGAGATTCCCGACTATCGAGTTGCGAATTACCGATGCCTGTCCTCGGTTGAGCGACGCCCTTTGCCTCGCTGAGATTTTTCGGGTGATGGTTTGGCAACACATTCAGGGGTGGTACTCCGGGGTCAAGCCAACGGGCGACCCTATCCTGCGCTTGATCATCGAAGAGAATCGTTGGCGCGCAAAGCGCTTCGGCCCAGCAGCCCTTTTCATAAATCTCGACACCGACTCAGAGTTGAAGGCGCATGAGGCGCTCTTGTTTCTCAGAGTACGCTGCGCTTTGGCGGTAGATCAGCTCGGAGCCGGTTGGGCGTTTGATCACGCCATGCGCATCGCAGAACTCGGAGGGAGTGCCGAACGTCAGCGCGCGGTTCATCGACAGACGCTGGCTGGGAGGAACCTATCGAATCGAGAAGCTCTGAGGGCTGTCATCGAATCCCTGATCGCCGAAACGGGCAGATGAGGGCTAGCCCGTATTGGCAGGCTTCGGGCAAATCCATACCGTTTCCGAGTTGTGAGCGATTCCGCTCACACGAAGCAACCTAGCCGGCGCCCGACCCTCCCCGGGTCGGGCGCCAACCTAAGCTTCAATACAGGGTCTCTAACGTGCGAGTCGCCGTCACCACTCTCGCCCTGGCTCTAATGGCTATCGCCGTCACGCCGACCGCCGATGCAGAGACGCTTCGAGCCAATCCCGCTGCTGCAATGACCTCCGCAACGACCAAGGTAACCCGGGAGGCAGAAAAAACCTTGCTGACGGTCTCCGCATGGAATTCGGCCAATCCCGCATTGTTCTCGGATGACACCCGTCGGAACCAGCTATTCAACGTGACGTCCCAAACCCGGCGCGTGATTCGCAGCTTGGCGGTATTGAACGACAAAGATGCCGTCCCGTTCTTCGCCGAATATTCATCTTTTGCGAGTGCACTAGCCGACCTGCACAAAGCGGTGGCCCTCAAGACGGACTGGAGCCCGCTGATCGAAGAAACATTGGTATCGGCTACCAAAGCCTTACAGGCACTCAAAGACAGTACGGAAGAAAAATACTCCGCGGCCCCGGAACTCTCTCAATTCGGGTCGACTCAAAACGCCTTATGACTCGACTTTTGAACCTGATCCGCTCCGAAGTCGGAGCCGGCTTGCTGTTGCTGCTTGCAGCGCTGACGGCCATGGTGCTCGCCAACTCGTCTTTGGCCGACGCCTATTCGAATACCTTGGGCACGCGCCTTCGGTTGGGATTGGCCGACTGGTCCCTCGAGAAAAGCCTGCTGCTCTGGATCAACGACGGCCTCATGGCCATTTTTTTCCTGCTCGTCGGTCTCGAAATCAAGCGCGAACTCATGGATGGGGAGCTTTCCGATCGTCGTCGGGCTGCGCTTCCGGTCGCAGGCGCTCTTGGCGGGATGCTCGGACCCGCCCTCATCTACGCCTTCATCAATCGAGACAGCCCCGAGAGTCTGACCGGTTGGCCGATCCCGGCGGCTACCGATATCGCCTTCGCCTTGGGCATCCTGGCCCTCGTCAAAAATCACATCGCGCCGGGGCTCAGAGTCTTCCTGCTCGGTGTCGCCATCATCGATGACCTCGGCGCGATCATCCTCATCGCACTATTGTTCACCGCCGATATCAGCAGTCAGGCACTCACGCTGGCGGCAGTCTGCACGGGCATCTTGGCTCTGCTCAATCGTGCTGGTGTGACGCGTCTCTGGCCGTACCTGCTTGTTGGCTTCGTATTGTGGGCGTCGGTGTTGAAATCAGGTGTACACGCGACGCTTGCAGGCGTCGTCATCGGCGTGATGATCCCGAGAAAATCCATGCCGACTCTCGAGCATGCCATTCACCCGTGGGTGATCTACGGCATCATGCCGATCTTTGCGCTGGCAAACGCAGGCGCCTCGCTCGCCGGTGTCGGGCTCCACACCTTCACGGAGCCTGTAGCCCTTGGCATCGTGCTCGGGTTGTTTTTTGGCAAGCAACTCGGCGTCACGCTCGCGTGCTGGCTGGCGGTGCGCTCGGGAATCGCCCAGCTACCCACCGGAAGTTCGTGGATCACCCTTCACGGTGTCGCCATCATCACCGGCATAGGGTTCACGATGTCTCTCTTCATCGGTTCGCTGGCCTTCACTAGTGGCGAGTACGACACGGCCGTGCGACTTGGCGTGCTCACAGGATCAGCGCTATCGGCTCTGGTGGGTTGTACTTGGCTGATCCTCGCCAGCAAGAAGACCCCTCGGCTCACTGGGTAATATCGAAGCGCACCCTGAAGAGTCGTCCGCCTGGTCTCGCGAGCTCGTAAACAAAATATTGGTCGGCGACGAGTTCGAGCGACCAGACGTTGGTGAGCGAAGCCGGCATGCCATTCGCACGAAATAACGCTAGGCTCTCAGCGTCGGCCGGAAAACTTTGACGAGTCTTCGAACCCTCCGTCGTCGTATCGCCACCATACTGGGTGATGGTGTCGGGCGTTCCGTCTTCGTGGCGATGGTCGTGCTTCAATCGAAGGCCTGCCGGCAAACGGGAAATAACCCAGGTGCGACTACGATCTTCTCCAACCGAAAAAGGAATTCGGATTTCGTTGTCACTGCAATCGCGGACGAACATCTCCAAATCTTTTCCTGTAAAGGGATCATTCGCAGCCGGCGGCGGATGATCGGCAATGATCCGTCCCGAGAAACGACGTCCGCATAACGTCTGCAGTGCATTGAAGAACTGAACCGCAGCAACCTCAGACTTTTCAGACGAGAGCGCAGGCCGTCCACCGATTGCGAGCACGGCGACGAGAAAACCGGTCAGGATCTTGATCATTGGGTGGAATCTCCGCGAGATGGAAACGAGAGCTGCAGGCAATCGTGATAACTTTATCACCGTGTTCCGCCTTGTCCTCATCGTCATTGCCCTGCTGCCGCAAATTTCACTTGCCCACGGAGTCCGCATCACAGCGTCCGCGAGCGATGCGGCCGTAGTCGGCGTTGCCACGTATGCCGATGGCGTCCCGTTGATCAACGCGCCCGTCAAGTTGGTGCGCTCCGACCCTGCGACAGGCAATACGATGTTGGCGCAGACTCGTTCCGACGAGGACGGTCGCTTTGCGTTCCCCGCACCGCGTTCCGAAGGTAAATTTCTGCTCACGGTCGAAGATGGACTAGGCCATCGCGGGACGATCGATTTGACAGTGCTCGGCGGCGCATCAAACAACCCGACGACGCTTCCGGCACCCGCCACGCCCGCCACGCCCCACGCCCGCGTAGAGAACTCGGAGAGCGCCCCAAGCTGGGCCCGCTGGGCGAGCGGCCTTGGCTATCTCTTCGGACTCTTCGGATTGGCTTCGTGGTGGCTGTCGCGCCGCAATGCCACGCGCTCCCGAGACTGATCCGATGCATCTCGCTGACGGCGTACTCAACCTGCCGACACTGGTCGGATCCGCCCTCTGCGCGACTGCGGGTCTCGCTTGGGGCTTGCGCACACTCACCCCCAAGACTCTTCCGACGGCAGCGCTGTTTGCCGCGGTATTCTTTGTCATCGGAACGCTACACATCCCGATCGGTATCGGCAGCGT
>JBIJCL010000247.1:0-3580 GCA_044344725.1 Steroidobacteraceae bacterium
ACCGAGCAATCCGAAGAGTACGGCTCGGTGGCGCATCAGAATCTCGAGGTTCGGATCTTCTATCGGAACGCCGTACAACGAAACAAGTCGCGGGCCGCCGAATACCCCAGACAACGGTAGCAAGTGGATAACTCCCACTACGATCAGCATCGCCGAGACTAGAGATCTCATACGCACCACCGAATACTCTTCCAAAGATTGAGTTCGTCTAAATACGATTTTTGTACCCAGGCATAGCACTCACAACTTGCCTGTCTCAGTTCATCGACACGTCGGATATGTATAGCCGAGCGCCTCGACTCTACGACACCACCTCGATTCCACTCAGCCAGAATCTCTGCTGCCGTCTCCCGCCTTGCCATCAGCATTTCTCCTAAAGATTGCTGCGTCAGCGTAATAGGGCGCTCGGAACCAAAGCAGTCGTAGGCCTGTAATAGCAACCTTGCCAATCGTTGCTTGTTGGCGTGAGAACCCAAGCAGCGCGCGATCATGAGTCCGCCCTTTGCCGTTCGCGCCATCGCAATGGACTGCGCACGGCCAGACAACGAAGGAGTATCGACACTTCGCATCACGACCTCTGACGGGATCGTCATCGCGTATCCGGAGCCGCAAACGATGCCATCAAAGACCATGTCGTCAGTAGACATCATATTAACGAGCCCGACGGCGAAGCGCGGCCCGGTAAAGCGCATAAAGGTCCGGCGGGCTAATGCGTTCGTCGTATAAACAGAGATGACACATGAGATAGGGAAATACACTTCTCCGCGCTTTCCCTTGAGATTGAGGGACTGCCCCTTTTTCAACTCATGTAAGACGAGATTTTTTCCCCATCTTTGACGAATAGCCGTGGGGAGTGCTGCCAGCAATTGATTTTCACGGCTTAACAGCACGGCACCCTCCGGTGAGCTGAGTTATCCGTTAAACGAAGATCAGGCTGGCAGTAACTCTATATTTCTACTCCATAAAAATAGAGATTAACTTTAATGGTCGTGTCTGGTCACCGCTTGATCGCAGGTCGATAAGACATTACTTCAATGCCGCCTCTAGTCCGGGCGTGTGCTGCGCGCCTACCGGTACTTTGGCTGATGACATCTTCACGGTATCGCCGATCGGCTCTGCGCGACCACGCAGACAGCCTGCAAGGAAGTTCTCTGTCACCGCGTTAAAGGCAATATTGTTTTCGGGACGAGCGAACCCGTGACCCTCATCCGGGAAAAGCACGTAAGTCACCGGAATACCTTTCGCCTGCATTGCTGCGACGATCTGGTCGGACTCCGCCTGATTGACTCGCGGATCATTGGCGCCTTGACCAATCAGGAGCGGCCGAACGATGTTCCCCGCCTTGTAGAGCGGCGAGCGTTCCTTCAACAACGCGAGCCCTTCCGGTGTATTCGGATTACCCATGCGCTGGTGAAATTGTTCGATCAACGGCGTCCAATAAGGCGGGATAGTCTTGAGTAAGGTCTCGAGATTCGATGGGCCAACGATATCGACGCCGCAGGCGAACGCCGTCGGCGTAAATGTGAGCCCAGCCAGCGTGGCGTATCCGCCGTACGAGCCACCCATGATGGCGACCTGGTCTTTTGGCGTAACGCCTCGCTTGACTGCCCAATCGACGGCATCGATCAAGTCGTCATGCATTTTGCGACCCCATTCCAGATCGCCAGCTGAAATGAACGCCTTACCGAAGCCAGTAGAGCCACGGAAGTTGACCGAAAGTACGGCGTAACCACGATTAGCGAGCCACTGGTGATACGGGTTGTAGCCATAGTCATCGCGCGCCCAAGGTCCTCCATGCACCAAAAGCACCATCGGCACCGGCGCGGTAGGTACGCCATCACCGTCGGGATCTACGCCAGACGGAAGCGTGAGATAGGACGGGAGCGTCAAGCCATCACGCGATTTGATCTCAACGGGATACATCGCCTGCAATGGCGCACCGATAAGCTCCGGGCGCGAGACGTAAAGCAGCGTCAGAGTTTTTTTCTTACGGTCGTAAAGATGAACCGATGCCGGTGCCACCACCGGGTCGACGGCGACAGTCCACAGTCGATCATCTTCGGTTCGTGATGTGACACCGATGTCGCCCTTCAGTTGCTCGCGCAACCAGGCGAGATCGGCACCGATCGCCGGATCGAGCGCCGTCCACTCATCACGCAGATAAGTCACTGCATACGCTTCGATAACACCCGTACGCGGATTCGACATCGCGTTGCTGATATCCGCGCGGGCGTTCTCGCCAATAATTCGCGTCGCACCCGTCGTGGCATCTTGAGCAACCAGAGCGGCCGTATTTCGGCCACGACTATCGATCCAATACAGCGTTTTACCGTCAGTCGTGAACCCTGCCGGGTTGGTGGTCAACGAATCATCGAGACCGGTTGATGCTACCGGCTTATCCGAAACCTTTCCGCCCAAAACCGTGAAGTAGTCCATGCCGCCAGCTGCGTTTGGCCGCAGCGCGAGGCGCAGCGTGTGCGTGGCGTCGGCTACGAATCCCGCGTAGCCATCACCACGCATAATCTCCGTGAGCTTTCCCGTTTTGAGATCGAGGCTGTGGATGTCGTGCCATTGCGGATCGCGATTGTTGAGCCCGACAAGAATGCGGTCTTTGATCAGTGGCGAGACACTGATGATCTGAACTCGGGTTTTTTCAAAGGGTGTGAGGGTGCGCTCAACACCGTTTTGAACGTCGACTCCATAAAGCAAGAAATTTTCATCTCCAGCCTTATCCTGGATGTACATCACCATCGCACTGTCCGGAGACCAAAACACGACGCGGATGGGTCGGTCTTTGGACGCCGTCAACGGACGCGCAGCATCGAGCTGATTAATGGGCGCGACCCAAATATTCATCACGCCGTCTCGAGGCGCTAGCCAAGCGAGGTGCTTGCCATCGGGAGCGAGCGAGGCTCCAGACCGACTCGGATTACCGAAAAGCTTCGCGCGCTCGATGAGGGGCGACGATGAGTTTTGCGCAGGAACGACTGCTGAACTGATCGTTACAGCGACGGCAATCAATGCGGTCGCGAGATAGCTTCTCATGATCATCACTCCTCCGGTTTGATCGAAAAACATTGGCTTTCGATGAAATGGAGTATACATGCTATTATAGTATTAATACAATAATTCGAGTCGCGAGACTTTCCTGCACATCCGATACCGCTTTACTTAGAGGCGCAATAGAAATGGACACGAAAAAGTCGGGCTCATCGAGTCCATCCGATTTCGGTGTGTTGAAGGACATTATCGTCGGGGGCCTCATCGGCGGCCTCATTGTTGGTTTAGCAGTATGGTTGGGACCCCTGCTCATTGATTCGGACCTTTCAGAAAACCGGCTGGTTCAGCAACTCGCGAAGGTTGAGGGGAGCTTAACGGCGTGGGATCTTTTAGCGCTTCCCGTCTTGATCCTCATCGTCCTCGCCACACACGAGATCGGGCATCTTCTTGGCGGCTTATCGCAAGGAATGCGATTTTTGCTGTTGATCGTCGGACCATTCGGCTGGCATGCGTCCGTGTCTGGCACACGATTTGAGTGGAATACGAATCTCGCACTCATGGGGGGTATCGCTGCCGCCGT
>JBIJCL010000248.1:0-3551 GCA_044344725.1 Steroidobacteraceae bacterium
TTTCGGTGCCGTGCTCACCCAACTTCCGGAGTCGGGACTGCTCGATTTCACTCACCCCGAGGCGTACGCGTGGTGGCGCGATCAGCATAAAGCGCTCTTCGATCTCGGCATCGACATGATCAAGGCCGACTTCGGCGAGCAAATCGAAGAGCACATGATTGCGAGCGATGGCTCGCGAGGTGATGCGCTGCACAACATCTACGCATTGCTTTACAACCGCTGTGTCTACGAAGCGGCCGAGAGATATTCCCGAAATGGCCCGTTCCTGTTCAGTCGTGCCGGGTGGTCGAGTTCGCAGCGCTATCCCTCGCAGTGGGGTGGGGACCCTCAAGCCGACTGGGGTGGGCTTGCAGGCAATTTGCGCAGTGGCCTGTCCTGGGGTCTGACGGGCGCGCCCTTTTATGCCACTGACGTTGGGGGTTTCTACGGCGATCAGCGAGACCCGATCCTCTATGTGCGATGGCTGCAGGCAGCGGTTTTTTCGGCTCACCTCCGGCTGCACGGCATCGGCGCCCGCGAGCCTTGGAGTTACGGACCTGAAGCCGAGACACTCGCAAGAAACGCGCTCGATTTGCGTGAGCGCTTGCGCCCCTATCTCCAGACCGTCGTGGCTCAGGCCTCCATCACCGGTCTGCCGGTTCAGAGGCCGATGGTGCTGGCTTGTCCGCAAGATAGGGTCGCTTGGGGCTTCGAGGATCAGTTTTTCTTCGGGGACGATATCTTGGTCGCGCCTTGCCTCAATCCGCAGGGACGCGTCTCGGTTTACCTGCCACAGGGTCGATGGGTCTGGCTCGATTCGGGCGAGGCCATTGTGGGCGGCCAAGTCCATGACCTCGTCCTGCCGCTTGCGCGTATCGCTGCATTCCGACGCGCTTAGTCCGCTGTCTTATATAAGGGTTGTATGACATAAAAATCTTTGTTAGCGTCATCATGACTGAACGCGCCGGGGCATCTGTGGCGCTAAAGCAACAACGAAGGGGACAACTCATGCTGAAGTCGAATAGCAAGAAGATCATCGCGAGAGCCGTGGCGGTCGCCACGTGTGCCGCTGTTTTTCCGTTGGCGTCACTGGCTCAGGACGAAGGTCGTCTCGATGAAATCGTCGTCACCGCGCAGAAGCGCGAGCAGCGACTTCAAGACGTGCCCATCGCGGTCTCGGTCGTGACCGGCGACCTCGCCGAATCTTCGGGCAACTTCAATATCGAAGCCCTGCGTACGCTCGTCCCTTCTTTGAACATCCGCAAGACCAACACCTCGCTCAACCAGTCGTTGTTCCTGCGTGGTGTCGGCACCATCAACTTCGCGATTGCCGCGCAGCCCAGCGTCGCAACCGTCCTCGATGGCGTTGTGCTCTCATCGGCAGGTGAGGCCTTCGGTGATCTCTACGACATCGAGCGCATCGAAGTGCTGCGTGGCCCGCAGGGTACGCTGTTCGGCAAGAATGCTTCGGCTGGTGTCGTGAACATCGTCACCAAGCGTCCCGGAAAAACCATGGGCGGATACCTCGACGTCAGCTGGTTCGAGGGCAATGAAATGCGGATCAAAGCCGCGTACGACTCGCCCATTTCCGACTCCATTCGTTCTCGCACGGTGATCATGCGTAGCGAGTTCGATGGCTACATCGACAACGTCACTTCGACCGCCGCTCGCGGCGACCTCAACGGCTACAAGCGCCAGGGCGTTCGTACCGTGTGGGAGTTCGATGGCGACAACAGCAACTGGGTCTTCTCTGGTGACTTCCGCAGCTCAGATGACAACTGCTGCGTCGAGGTGATTGGTACCGCTCCGACCGGCGGCACCGCGCTCGCGTACGGCACGTTGTATAGCGGTGTGACGTTTGCCGGCGACGAGACTCGTCAGGTGAAGCAAGACCTGCAGATGCGTTCGACCGAAGAGGCTTGGGGCATGTCACTCTCGGGCGATATCGACGTCGGGTCGGGCACGATCACGACGATCACGGCCTATCGAACCTGGGATGCCACCGAGTTCCGCGAAGGCGACTGGATCGACACGCCGGCGCCTTACGTCGGCAACGGCTTCGCGCAGTTGCACGACTACGGCCCTCAGAAGACCAAAACGTTCTCTCAAGAAATGCGTTACGCCTCGAAGGGCGGCGAGACCGTGGACTACGTTCTCGGCATGTATTTCTCGAAGACGGACTCGGAGCGCTTCTTCCAGCGCAATATCTTCAATTGCACCGCGAGCACGCTCGCCGTCGATGCGACCGGTCAGCGTCCCTGCCGTGCGGGCTCTTCGACCTACGTGAGCACGTTCTCCAACGCTACGTTTGGCGCGGATTTCAAAAACCTCGCTGTTTTCGCCGACGGAACGTTCAACGCCTCTGATCGCCTCCGCTTGATCGGTGGCATTCGTTGGACCTCGGACGAACTCAGCTATTTCCACAACCGCGTGCCCACGACGTTCGCCGGGCAGCCTGGTATCCGTACAGATCGTTCGGATTTCACGGGCAGAAACTCTTCGGATAACGCGTCGGGTCGTGCGGGTTTGCAATACGACGTGTCCGACGATGTCATGGTTTATGCGTCTTACGCGCGCGGCTACAAGGGCCCGGCGTACAACGTGTTCTTCAACATGACGTTGAACAACACGCCGCTCATCGAAGCCGAAACCGCCAACTCCTATGAGGCGGGCATCAAGAGCACGCTGCTCGATGGGCGCGTACTCGTCAACGCCGCAATCTACGATGCGAAGTACGATGACTTCCAAGCCAACAACTTCACGTTCTTGAATGGCACGCTCATCACCACGCTGACGAACGCGGGTGAAGTGTCCTCGAGCGGTTGGGAAGTCGACATCCAGGCGCGTCCGAACAGCATGCTGACGCTCGGCGCCGGCATCGCTTACAACGACGCCAAGGTCGATAACTTCTTCACGCCGCCCGGCTCGACTCCGTCGGTCCGTTCAGGTACGAAGTTGCCGCTTGCTCCGGAGTGGAAGGCGTCGCTCGTGGGTGAACTCAACATTCCGATGGGTACGTTCACGCTGACCCCGAATGTCGTCTTCGCGTATCAGGACGATAGCTTCTCGGATCTCAACGAGCCCACGGCGCTCAAGATCCCGTCGTACAGCACGGTCGACATTTCGATTGCGCTCACCGATGCCAACGATCGTTTCCGCGTAGCGCTGATCGGGCGAAATGTGACGGATGAGGCCTACACGGTGCTCAAGACGAGTGGTGGCCCGGGCGGCGCAGTGCGTTTGCAGATCCCGCGTGATGCAGACCGCTACTTTGGTCTTCAGGCTCGATACAACTTCGGGACCAAATAAGATCCTGAGATCGTGTTGAAGATCATCGGCCTCGCGCTGCGAGGTCTCGAAAAACTGAACGCCCCCATCGCAAGATGGGGGCTTTCTTTTTCCGCCATCTTGCTCGCGTTGATGCTGTTCGTCGCGCTCGCTCAAATTCTTTCGCGAGCGATCTTCAACCATACGCTCGACTGGGCCGAGGAGGCCGCGCGCATGGCGCTCGTGTGGTCTGCCTTGCTTGCTGCCCCGATGGGTTACCGAGCCGCCGGGCATGTTGCCATCAC
>JBIJCL010000249.1:0-3547 GCA_044344725.1 Steroidobacteraceae bacterium
ATCGCGATCGACGAACTGCGTCGCGCGATGGCACACGTGTCGGTAAAGAGCCATGCCAATGCCCTGCACGCGCCGAAGGCTCATCTGCGCAAGGCGATCACGTCCGAGCAAGTGCTTGCAGCGCCGATGATCGCCTGGCCGCTCGGCGTCCTCGATTGTTGCGGCGTGTCGGACGGCGCGGCCTGCGCCATCGTCACCACGCCCGAGATCGCCAAATCTTTGGGACGACGAGATGCAGTGACCATCAAAGCTCTGCAGCTCGTCGCATCGAACGGATACGAACTCTCGCATGCGGATTGGGACGGCGCGCATACGCCGACGACCCGCCGCGCCGCCGCTCGGGCGTATGCCGAGGCCGGCGTGAAGGACCCTGCAAGCGAGGTGTCGATGATGGAAGTGCACGACTGCTTTTCCATCACCGAGCTCGTTCTCATGGAAGATCTCGGCTTCTCGGCCGAGGGTCGCGCGCCGACGGATATTCTCGACGGTCGCTACGACCATGACGGTCGCAATCCCTGCCAGACCGACGGCGGCCTGAAGTGTTTCGGGCATCCCGTAGGAGCCTCGGGCCTGCGCATGGTCTACGAGGTCTACAACCAGTTGCTCGGTCGCGCAGGCGAACGACAACTCCCCTCACCCAGTCTCGGTCTCACCCACAACTTGGGTGGTATCCCCAACCGCAACATCGCCAGCGTCTCGCTGTTCGGTCTCAAGACGCTCTGACGCCACCCGCGAGGTTTCCATGTCAGCCACGACCCCTCTCATCAATTCCGAAGAAACGTCGCCCGTGCGTTGGGGCTTCAGCGACGAAGAGCTCGCCAAGCGTCCTCACGCTTATCGTGACGACCTGCTCGCGGGCAAGGTCTGCCTCGTCTCGGGCGGCGGCAGCGGCCTCGGTCGCGCCATGGCTTTCCTGTTCGCTCGACTCGGCGCGAAAGTGGTGATCTGCGGACGGCGCGAGGAGCGTCTCGTCGAGACGGCTGAGAGCATCCGACGCTTGCTCGGTCGCGAGGTCGGAACTCGCGCCATGACCATACGCGATCCCGATCAGGTGCAATCGTTGATCGACGAGACGTGGTCGAAGTTCGGCGGTCTGGATCTGCTCGTGAACAATGGCGGAGGTCAGTTCCCCCAAGCTGCGCTCGATTATTCGGTCAAGGGTTGGAACGCCGTCATCGACACCAACCTCAACGGGACGTGGTGGATGATGCAGTCGGCGGCGCGCGCTTGGCGCGACCGCAAAGTTCAGGGCTCGATCGTCAACATCGTGGCCAACGTCTGGCGAGGCATGCCGCAGGTGGCGCATACCTGTGCCGCGCGTGCAGGCGTCATCTATCTCAGCAAGTCCGTGGCCGTCGAATGGGCGCCGCTCGGAATCCGCGTCAACTGCGTGTCGCCGGGCTCCATCGCGACCGAAGGCCTCAATGTTTACAAGCCCGAAGCGGCCTCTAAGTTCGGCAATGCCAATCCGCTGCGACAGTTCGGCGACGCGTTCGACATCGCCCAGGCCGTCGTCCATGTGGGCTCGCCTGTGACGGGCAAGTTCATCACCGGCGAAACGCTGGTGGTGGACGGTGGTAACCAGATGTGGGGCGACGTATGGCCGGGTACCATCCCCGAGTGGTTCAAGGTTCCCGACCGCTGATCGCCCATTTGGAGGACCGGTCATGACGCAGACACTCTTCACCCGTACGCCCCGTTCCGCCCTGTCTGAGGGCGTCGCTCCGGCCTGGGACATGCTCAACAGACTCACCGGCGAACCGACGTTCATCGAAGTCTTCGCCCAGGCCCCTCAATTGTTGAACCTCGTGATGAACGAGTTCTACGTGAAGGTGTTCTTCGGGGGCGAGGTTCCCCAGCGTTATAAACAGCTCGCGCGACTGCGACTGTCGCTCGTGCACGGCTGCAGAACCTGCAACAAGCAAAACGTTCCGGGCGCGCTCGAGGCGGGTTTTTCCCAAGATCAAATCGATGCGCTCGTTGCCAATACGGCAAGCCAGCCGCTCTTCTCCGAAGCGGATCTCGCGGTCATCGAGTACACCGATCAGATGGTCCTCACGAACATGCACGGAGAGATCTCGCCGGCGCTCTTCAAGACGCTGCGTACGCATTTCTCCGAAGCGCAAATTCTCGAGCTAGGCGTCGTCATGGCGATCATCGGCGGTATGGCGAAGCTCTCGTTCCTGCTCGACGTCGTCGAAAAAGAAACCTGGTGCCCCTTCACGCCGGAGACCGCGGCCTAAAGCTAAGGAGTTCGGGCGGTATCCGACCTCACCCGTCGACACCCACCACCGATCAAAAAAAAGCCCGGCTTTCGCCGGGCTTTTTTGTCCTTGAGAGGACGTGACTTCGGAGATCGTGCGCTTACTTGCCGCTCGATCCGAGGTTGAAGCCCACCTCGATGCCGTAGCTGCGCGGCGCGCCCCACTGCGTGTGCGTCCACAACGTCGCCACAGACTGCGAGGCGACGCGATAACGCTCATCCGAGAGGTTCTTGCCGTAGACGCGGACGAAGTAGCGATTGTCGGACGGCGTGTAGGTCGCCGACATGTTGAGCAGCGTCTTCTCGTTGAGGTACGCGTCGTACTCACGACCCGCGGCGGAGATGTAGAAGAGGTTCTCCGCCTCGTAGTACACCTCACCCGTCACCTCGAGACTGCCTTGGGCGAAGTCCGTGGTGTAGGTACCCGAGATCGCACCGCTCTGCTCAGGCGAACGCGGCACCGGCAGGCCCGAGAAGTTGCCGTTGAAGGCAACGATCGAGCCACCGCTGACGGGATCGTTAATCGCGGGCTGGTTGATGACGAACTTGTCGTACTTGGCGTCGAGGAACGCTGCCTGACCGCGGATACGGAACGAGTCCGTGATCAGCGCCTGCAGCTCGAGCTCGATGCCCTGCGACTTCACTTCGGCCGCGTTGTAGAACACGGTTTCCTGGAAGTCCGCACCGCCCTTGCGGGTGATGATGTTCACCGCGCGCTGAGCGTCTTCGTACTTGGTCGTGAACACCGTCGGATTGAAGCGCAGGCGACCATCGGCCGACTCGAACTTCAAACCCACTTCGAGGTTGGTCGCGTACTCAGGATCGACCGGACGAGTCAGCGAGGGGACCATGAGGCCGCTCGTGCCGGTCTGATCGTTGTAACCACCCGCCTTGTAGCCGCGCGACACGGTCGCGTAGCTGAACAGCGAGTCGCTCCACTGGTACGAACCCGTCAAACGCCAGCTCGGCTCCGACCACTTGCGGGCCAGATTGCCGAAGCCCGGAGTCTTCGAGTTGACGATCTGACCGCCCGGGTACTTGGTGAAGTCACCCGCGTTGAGCGGCTCGCCGAGTTGCGCCGGAGTCAACCCCGGATTCTTCGGGTCGAGCGAAGCCAGACCCACCTGGGTACGACCTGCCCACTCACGCTCGTCTTGCGTGTAGCGGAAGCCGGCACCCAGCGTCAGCTTGTCCGAGGCCTTGTAGGTCAAGTCGGCATAGCCTGCGAGCGAGTCCGAGTCCTGCTGGTTGCAGAGCACCTGCGGCGTGTTGTTGTTGAACTGG
>JBIJCL010000250.1:0-3543 GCA_044344725.1 Steroidobacteraceae bacterium
CGACGACGCCGGTGAGATTGCTGGGGAAGGAAACGCTGGTCGGGTCGACGAAAGATTTGAAGCCGGCCAGCTTGATTTTGGTGAGACGCATCGCTTGTAAAAATCTCCACGGCGAGTGAACGCCGACTGGTCGCGTAGTGTAAATTAAACCTCTGTTCAACGCCCTCCCACGATACCCATGCCTTCACAACCTTCGACTCAACTCGACACCTTTCCAAACCCCAAGCCGGAGATCGACTACACCATCCGCATGTCGATTCCGGAGTTCACCTGCCTGTGCCCGAAGACAGGACAGCCCGACTTCGCCACGCTCGAGCTCGAATACGTGCCTGATCGAGCCTGCGTCGAACTCAAATCGCTCAAGTCCTACATCTGGGCGTTCAGGGACCGCGGGGCGTTTCACGAGGCCGTCACGAACGAAATCGCCGATGCCCTGGCAGCGGTGACCGCGCCTCGCTACCTCAAGCTCTCGGCGCGGTTCAACGTCCGGGGGGGCATCTACACCACCGTTGTGGCCACGCGACGGCAGCCCGGTTGGAACCCCGAATCGGCCGTTGTTCTGCCCTGAGCGTTTCGCCCTTCCCTGACGGGTTTTTTGCCGGTATTCTCGCGCGTCCTGCAGAGCGCCTTTGAGGCTAAGGAGCGCCTGATGCCGGCGAAAAAACCCGCAGCTAAACCTGCCAAGACGACCAAGACCGCACCCGCCCCGAAGGCGCTTGCGACCAAGGCTGGTGCTCAAAAGGCGCCGACGAAAGAAGCGGCACGGAAGCCGGAGTCGAACTCGTCCAAGCCGGCCAAGGCGACCGTAGACATCAAATCCCCCGAAAAAGTGACTAAAAAAATTTCCAACGTCAAACCTCAGACTGCCGCAAAGCCCGAAGCGGTCAAGCAGCCTCCCCGGAAAAAGGAGGTCGTGGCGACGTTCGTACAGCGTAACCCGCGTCCGATCGTCACACCGGTAGACTCCGAAGACGGAGAAGAGTCGCTTCTCTTCGGGCCGCGGAACGTACAGCCGTACATCTCCAAGCGCGGCGAGCAGTACATGAGCCGTGAGCAGCTCGAGCACTTCCGCACCATTCTCGAAACCTGGAAGGGAGATCTCATGCGCGAGGTCGACCGTACGGTCTCGCACATGAAGGACGAGGCGGCGAACTTCCCGGACCCGAACGATCGCGCGACTCAAGAAGAAGAGTTCAGCCTCGAGCTCCGAACCCGTGACCGCGAACGCAAACTGATCCGCAAGATCGAAGAGGCCCTCGAGCGCATCGAAGATGGCTCGTACGGGTATTGCCTCGAAACCGGTGAAGAAATCGGTATCAAGCGCCTCGAGGCTCGGCCGGTTGCGACGCTCAGCCTCGAGGCCCAAGAACGACGCGAGCGGCGCGAAAAACAGTACGGCGACCGCGACGACCGTTACCGCTGAGTTTGCCGCACTCCTACGTCGGACGTTTCGCGCCCACTCCTTCTGGGCCTTTGCATCTCGGGTCGTTGCTCGCGGCCGTCGGTAGTTGGCTCGATGCCGCCGACGGGGTTTGCCTGCTTCGCATCGACGACCTCGATACGACCCGGTGCCGCCCGGACTACGAACGCGCCATATTGCGCACGCTCGATACGTTCGGGCTCCGTTATCCGGGAACGGTGATCCGACAGAGCTCTCGACCGGCTTCTTACGCTGCAGCGGTCGCCCGACTCGGCGCACGCATTCCGCTTTTCCACTGCGACTGTACGCGGCGTGAACTCGCCGGCGAGGGTGAAGCGTGTTGCCTCAAAGACTGCCGTGATCGTCGCTGCGATCCGTCATCGTCCTCACTTCGAGCCGATCTACGATCGCTCGAGCCGATGACCGTGGTCGATCGCAGTCTGGGCGAAATGCATTTCGATCCGCGGAAACAACGCGATGTCATCGTGCGCCGCCGAGACGGCGTGCACACCTACCCTCTGGCGACGGTGATCGACGATGCGGAACAAGGTGTGACCGACGTTGTGCGCGGTGCCGATCTCGTTTCGAGCACCCCGTGGCAGCTCGCGCTGCATCAGGCCTTGGACTTGAGTCCGCCACGCTATTTGCACCTACCGATCGTGGTGGAGCCGGACGGCAGCAAACTCGCCAAATCGCGTCGCTCCGCCGCACTCGAACCAACGGAGGCCCAAGCCCAACTTCGTCGGGTGCTCAAATGGCTTGCCCAAGACGAACCACCCGCGGCGTTGGACGCCGCGGGTGATGTGCTCGACTGGATGAAACCTCGATGGGACCCGACTCGATTCGCCGGGTCGACATCAGTCACGCTGGAGGCGTGACTGCAGGACTCAGCGCGGCTCGACGTCCTTCATCGAGAGGCGCACGCGACCCTGACGGTCGACCTCGAGCACCTTGACCTGCACCACGTCGCCTTCCTTGAGCTTGTCGGAGACACGCTCCACGCGCTCGTTGGAGATTTGCGAGATGTGTACGAGACCATCGCGACCCGGCAGGATCGTGACGAAGGCGCCGAAGTCCATGAGACGGGCGACACGCCCCTCGTAGATTCGACCCACTTCGACATCCGCCGTGATCAGCTCGATGCGACGCTGAGCCTCGCGACCCGCCGTGCCGTTGACCGAGGCGATCTTCACCGTACCGTCGTTCTCGATATCGATGGTCGTCCCCGTCTCTTCCGTGATCTGTCGGATCACCGCACCGCCCTTGCCGATGACGTCGCGGATCTTCTCCGGATCGATCTTCAGGGTGATGATCGACGGCGCCCACTCGGACATCGTCTCGCGGGGCTTGGAGATGACCTTGTTCATCTCGCCGAGAATGTGAAGACGCCCGGCCTTCGCCTGCTCGAGTGCGACCTTCATGATTTCGGGCGTAATGCCCTCGACCTTGATGTCCATCTGCAGCGTCGTGACGCCGTCTTTGGTACCGGCCACTTTGAAGTCCATGTCGCCGAGGTGATCTTCGTCACCCAGGATGTCGGTGAGGACCTTGTAGCGCTTGCCTTCGAGCACGAGACCCATCGCAACACCGGCGACGGGCGACTTGAGCGGAACACCGGCATCCATCATGGCGAGCGAAGCGCCGCACACGGAGGCCATCGACGAGGAACCGTTCGACTCGAGGATTTCCGACACCACGCGAATGACGTAGGGGAATTTCTCCATGTCCGGCATCACCGCCGAAACGCCCCGACGCGCCAAATTTCCGTGACCGATTTCGCGACGCTTCGGACCCGACATCATGCCCGTCTCACCCACCGAGAACGGCGGGAAGTTGTAATGCAGCATGAACGGCTCACGATGCTCGCCTTCCGGCGCATCGATGATCTGCGAGTCGCGGCCCGTGCCGAGCGTCGTGACGACGAGGGCCTGGGTTTCACCGCGGGTGAACAATGCGGAACCGTGCGTACGCGGCGTGACACCGACCTTGATCGTGATGGGACGCACCGTCACCGAATCGCGACCGTCGATACGCGGCTCACCATTGAGGATCCGCTCGCGCACGATGTGGCTCTCGAGACGGAACAGCTGATCATCCACCTGTTCTGCCGTGTAGGCCGGCGT
>JBIJCL010000021.1:0-12477 GCA_044344725.1 Steroidobacteraceae bacterium
TCGCGCAGCGCATCGTGCATATCCTCACGGTGCACTCGGCCGCGGGTCGTCTGTACGACGTCGATGTTCGTCTACGACCGGGTGGCAAAGGTGGCATGCTGATCACCCAGCTCGAAGCCTTCGTCGATTATCAGCATTCTTCTGCATGGACCTGGGAACATCAGGCTCTGCTTCATGCACGAGCGGTGGCCGGTTCATCCGCACTGCGCGAGAGGTTCGAGCGTGAGCGCGTCCGCATCCTCGGTGAATTCGTGCGACGTGATTCGCTGCGCGAGGAAGTGGCGTCCATGCGCGAGCGCATGCGACGTGAACTCGCCAAGTCGAAGTCCGGCGAGTTCGACCTCAAGCAAGACCGCGGCGGCATCGCCGATATCGAATTCCTCGCCCAGTACTGGGCGCTGCGCGAGGGGGCGCGGCATCCGGCGGTGCTGATGTTCAGCGACACCATCCGACAGCTCGAGACGCTGGCCTCGGGGGATCTTGTCCCTCAGGCAACGGTGGACGTCTTGACCGCCGCGTATCGCGCCTATCGGATGCGCAATCATCATCGGTCGCTGCGGGAGGAGCGCGGCGTCATCGATGCCAGTGAATTCGTCGCCGAGCGCGCAGCCGTCACCCGTATTTGGGAAGACACCTTTGCCGGTGTGTCATCGCCGGTATAATCGCCGCATGTCGACGATACCCCTCATCCCGCCGAACGCGCAGAACAAGTACGACGTCACGTCCGAAGACTTGCCGCTCTCTTGTCCGATGCCGCAGATGCAACTTTGGAACTCGCATCCGCGAGTGTATTTGCCCATCGAGAAAACGGGCTGGGCCAAGTGCCCCTACTGCGGAGCCGAGTACTCGCTGCAGCGCTGAGCGCCGATCAGGCGGGACGATACGGCTTGTAGGATTTTTCTTCGACGATGCGCGAGCCGAGCGCCACATTGATGCGCTTCTTGACGGCCGCGCGCTCGTCGTTGGTCACGTACACGGCCCGTGCGAGCTCGATGAACTCGGCATCGAATGCCTGCGCGAGTTCTTTGTCGCGAATCTTGTCCTCGATATCCCACAGCGCCTCGTTCACCCGCTGCAGTTCGGCTTCGTCCGCCGCGACTTCCGGAATGGCGGCACCGCTGTCGCGCCACGTTTTCTCGAGCAGGTCGAGCTCGAGACGCACGTTGCGGACCTTGGTCGGGTCGGTCATGCGCGCGGCCTTGATACGCAGGATGGTGATTTTGTCGAGCAGTTCGCCCGGCGAGATGGGAACGAGGATGTCTTTCATGGGCGTGATGCTAGCAGGGCATCGAGACGATTGCAGACCTCGGCGACCTCGATCAGTTCCATGACGCCCGGCTCTTCTATTTTGGTCGCCCACGGCAGCGCCTCGGGGGTGCTGCGTCTGAACTTTTGAGCCGCTCTCGGGAAGGCGTCGATACACCACTCGCGCGAAAGATAGGGCCCGCTTCTCGCCGGGTTGGTTGCAGCGTAGAGTCCGATGACGGGTGTGCCGACCACGGTCGCCATATGTGCGGGACCTGTGTCGGGTGCGAGCAGCACCGTCGCGCGACCGAGCAGGGCCAGCAGTTGCGGCAGGGTATCTTTGCCCACTTGGTCGATCACGCCCGGGCACTCGGCAGCGATCGCACGCGCCATCGATTTCTCTATTTCACTGGGGCCGCCCGCGAGGATCACCCGCATGCCGTGAGCCTCGATGGCATGGCGCGCCACGGCGGCATAGCGCTCCGCGAGCCAATTTCTTCGTGCGTGGCTCGAGCACGCGCTGATCACCAGCGTGCGCGGCGCGTGGTCCGGGATGAGGCGACGGGCGTACTCGATGGCCTCGTCGGGTAAAGGCAGATTCCATTCGAGTACGCGTTGACGAACGCCGGCGGCTTCGGCGAAGCCCATGAAACTGTCGAGCACGTGTTCGCGCTGGCGCGGGGCGATGCGCGCATTCGTGACGAGCCACTGCAGTTCGCGGGCGCGTTCCCGATCGAATCCGAGTTTCAAGCGCGCCGGAACCAGCGCCGCGACGACGCTCGCCCTGAACGAGAGCTGCAAGTGCAGCAGCAGATCGAACCGCCGACCCTGCAGCGTCGCGCGGAGGGCTTTGAGGCCCGCAAAACCGGCGCGTTTGTCCACGGTGATAAACTCGACGTCCGGCAACACGGTCATGAGTCGCGCTTCGGCACGGCCGATGATCCAGGTGAAACGTGTATCCGGCCACGCGCGCTGCAAGGTGCGCAGCAGGGGCACGACGTGACAGGTGTCGCCGATGGCCGAAAGTCTCAACAGGCAAACGGAGTCGGGCGGCGTGATGAGCGGCAGCATGGCTTCAGGCGGTGAGGGCGGAATGAACGAGGGTCGCGCACACGAACCGCTGGAGAACAGGATCCAAGCCGGCCGCCGCGTGATGCTATATGACCCCTCCCTCGTCGGCAATTTTGATCCGAGCTGGTTCGAGCCCGGACATTGGAGCCGCATCGACGCCCTGCGCGGCGAGGCGCCGGGGCGGGGCAGCACGGTTTTCTTCGAGAGCGAGGGCGCCGCCTATGCGCTGCGACATTATCGTCGCGGAGGCCTCGTTGCCGCGATGCTTGGGGATCGCTATCTCGACGCAGGCGAATCGCGCTCCCGACCTTTCCGGGAGTTTCGTGTGACTCAGCGGCTGCAGCGTCTCGGTCTGCCCGTCGCGCCCGTGGTAGCGGCGTTGCACGATCCGCAGGGGCTTTGGTGCCGCGGTGACCTCATCACCCGTCGTCTCGTGGGCGTCAGCACGCTCGCCGATCGTCTCGTGCGATCGCCGGGGTCGATCGATTGGTCGGGCGTGGGCGCGACCGTCGCGCGTTTCCATCGGGTCGGGTTGCATCATGCCGACCTCAATGCCCATAACCTGCTCGTCGACGATGCTGGCCACTGGTCTCTCATCGATTTCGACCGCGCGAGTTTTCGCGAGGCGGGCTTGTGGTGTGATGCCAACCTCGTGCGTTTGCGTCGCTCGATCCTCAAGATTCTGGATTCTTTGAACGCGTCGCTCGATGAGGCGATGTGGGCGGCCTTGCTGCAGGGCTATCGCGAGACCTCGTCCCGCGGTGGATCCCCATGACTCGACTTTTCTATCGTGTGCTCGTGGGGGCTGCGCTGCCCTTCGCCTTGGTCTTCTTCGTCGTGCGAGGCCTGCGTGGCCATCCGGGTGAGCGACAGGGACTTTCGCAGCGCCTCGGCTTCGGGGCTCGACACGCGACGAGAGCGATCTGGATCCACGCGGTCTCGGTCGGCGAGGTTCAGGCGGCTACGGCGCTCGTTCGCGCCTTGCGAAGTCGCTATCCCGAGGTCCCTCTCACAGTGACGACGACGACCGGCACGGGTGCTGCACGCGCCCGAGAGACGTTGGGCGATGCCGTGGACGTGCGCTTCCTGCCATTCGATTCTTTGGGCTGTGTCCGTCGTTTCCTCGATCGTGTTCGGCCGCATCTGGCGATCATCATTGAAAAAGAGTTGTGGCCGAATCTCTTCGGCGAGTGTGCGGCGCGCGGAGTCCCCATCGTGCTCGCGAGCGCAACCGTATCGGCGCGTACCGTGCGTCGGTGGCCTCTTGTTGCGCCGTTGTTCCGCGATGCTTTCGAACGCAGTGTTCTCGTGGCCGCGCAATCGGAGGTCGATGCCGGGCGTTTTCGACAGATCGGCGTCGGGTCGTCTCGGGTTCAGATCGTGGGCAACCTCAAGTTCGACCTGTCGTTGTCACCGCAACTCGCGGTCGAGGGCGGCGAGTTGCGGACCGCTTGCGGATGGAAGGATCGGCTGGTGCTCGTCGGCGGGAGCACTTACGAGCCCGAGGAGAACGCATTGCTCGAGGTACAAGGCCGACTGCGTTCCGAAGGCGTCGACGTCGCGCTCGTGCTCGCACCGCGTCATCCCTCGCGCTTCGAGGCCGTGGCGTCGCGACTGCAGAGCGCCGGCGTGGCGTTCTCGCGTCGAAGCCGGCTCACCTCCAACTCAGGAATGTCCGGGGAATCCGATAAGTCGAACCCGGCGAGCGCATCGCCCGACGTGTTGCTGCTCGATACGCTCGGTGAGTTGATGAGTGCATACGCTGCCGCCGACCTCGCGTTCGTCGGCGGCAGTCTCGTCGACGACGTCGGTGGACACAATTTGATCGAGCCCGCTGCGCTCGCCGTGGCGACGCTTACGGGGCCGCGGGGTTATAACGCGCCCGACATCGCGGCGGCCCTTCAGGCCGCTGGAGCGCTTACGATCGTGCGAGATACGGAGAGTTTGTTGGCGGAAGTGCGCACGCTCGCGACGAGCGCCGAAGAGCGCTCTCGACGCGGCGCGTTAGGCCGAGCGTTCGTCGAGGAGAATCGAGGCACGATCGAGCGACTGCTCGCGCGCCTCGAACCGCTCATGGCTGATTCGACGGAGCGCTCGTCGTCAGCCAACCGTTGACTTCCTCGAGCGTGGCGCGATCGAGCGTGCCCGAGGCGAGGCGCAGACGCATCACGTTCAAAATATAGTCGTAGCGACTGCGCGAATAATTGGTTTGCGCCACGGCGAGACTGCGACGCCCCTCGAGCACATCGACGGCCGTGCGAGTCCCCACTTCGTAACCTGCTTCGGTGGCCTTGAGTGCGGTCTGACTCGATTCGAGAGCTTGGCGTAACGCAGTGACGCGAGAGATTTCACTGAGCACGCCGAGGTAGGCGTCTCGCGCCTGGCGCTCGGTCTGGCGCGACACTCGCGTCAGTCGCTCACGTGCTGCACGCCACTGGAATTCGCTTTGGCGGACCCGCGACTGGGTCGCACCACCGCTGAAGATCGGCATCGTGACCTGCAGCGAGTAACTTTCGTCCTCGGTGTCGGAGAGTCGGGTGCCGACGTTGCCGCTGACGAAATTGATCGGACTCGTGGTTTCGACCTTGCTCTTGCTTGCGACGAGATCGAGTTCGGGCAGGTGACCCCCAAACGCCGCGCGCACGTTGTCGCGGGCGATCTCCGCGGCGAGACGGCTCGACACGAGAGCGAGATTTTGTTCCATGGATCGCTCGACCCACTGCGCTTCCTCGGCGGGTTCGGGCGACTTGAGCGGCATCGCATCGCCGGGCTTGGCGAGCGTCGTGTATTTCTCGGCGGTGATTTCGCGCAGAAACTCTTCGGCAGAGGCCAACTGGCGCTTTGCCGCGATGACCGCCGCGGCGGCACTGTCGCGAGCCGCCTTGGCTTCCTGCACGTCGGTGATGGCGATGAGGCCCACCTCGAAACGCTTCTCGGCTTGTTCGAGCTGACGCGAGATGGCTTCGAGGGAGGAGGCCTGCGCTTCGACGGCATCTTGCGCGGCGAGCACGTTGAAGTAGGCCTCGGAGACGCGAAGGATCAGCTGCTGCTCGGCTGCCTGGAAGTCGGCCTCGGCTTGGGCGACCTGACGG
Source organism: Steroidobacteraceae bacterium (assembly GCA_044344725.1). Classification (GTDB taxonomy): domain Bacteria; phylum Pseudomonadota; class Gammaproteobacteria; order Steroidobacterales; family Steroidobacteraceae; genus UBA964. The sequence continues at coordinate 5,409 of JBIJCL010000021.1, forward strand.
CTCGCACGCTTGATCGCGACCCAGTTGTCCCAGGAGATGAGGCTCTGTCGCAGGTCGAGGCTCCAGCGATCGGTCTCGGGCTCGGACACGCTGGCGGAGAGGAAGTTGAGGACGACTGTCTGACCATCCGGGAGCCGCTGCTCCTGCGGAAATTGTCCGGTGCTCGAGTTGTCGGACTTGGTCTTGCTCGCCGAGCCCGAGATTTGCGGCAGGATCGCCGCCCAGGCTTGAGGCCTCGATTCGCGCGCTGCGCGGCGCAGGGCGTCGGCCTCACGAATCTGAGGGTCGTTGGCGAGGGCGCGTTCGTACACGGCCTTGAGGTCTTCTGCGGGCGCTGCAGTGGCCGCCAGGAGCATGCCGAAGGCGAGTACGAGTAGGCGCGACATCATTCAAACCTCAATTAGTGTTATATATCACTATAACAGATGGAAACCCGCCCCGACAACGGGGGCGGACGAGTCAGTATGGACGCAACGAGGGGTCGATGCGTTCACCCCAGGCGAGAATTCCGCCCGTCAGGTTGGCTACCGAACCAAAACCCCGAGCCTCGAGGGCCCGGGCGACCTGCAGGCTGCGGCCACCGGAGCGGCACATGATGATCAGGGGCTTCGCCGGATCGAGTTCGCCGATCCGCTCGGCGATTTGTCCCATGGGGATGTGGCTCGCGAACGGCAGGCTCGAGATCTCGAGTTCCCAACCTTCTCGTACGTCGATGACGAGCGGTTGTTCGCCGGCATCCACGCTTGCCTTCAACTCTTCAACGGTCATTTCCCTGATCATCGGCGCATCCTGCGTGGGGGCGATCAAAAATTGAAGCGTTCGGGCTGCCGGGCGCCAACCAGTGGCTTCAATGCGGTCTCGAAGAGTCCGGTGGATCTGAAGGACTCGGCGCCGGTCCGCTCGATCAGGCGGGCTTCCATGATGAGACCCGAACCGATCACGACGAACATTCTGCCGCCGATGGCGAGTTGTCGTGCAAAGCGCTCATCGGGCACGGGCAGCGAGCCCGTGAGCACGATCACGTCGTACGCGCCGCTACCGAGCGCTTCGGGCTCGAAAGCATTGCGACATTCGACGGTGACATTGCGGACTCCCGCAACGGCGAGATGGTGTGTTGCCGCAGTCGCGAGATCTTCGCGCAACTCGAGTGCGCGTACGCTGCAGGCGCGGGCGCCGAGGCATGCGGCGAGATAGCCACTACCGACTCCGACGAGCAGAACGCGATCGGTGGGCTGGGGAGCCACGGCCTGCACGATCCGACCCGCGACTTTGGGCGCGAGCATGCGATCGCCGCCGCCGAGAGGAATCTCGATGTCGGCGAAGGCGAGTTCGGCGTAGGCGGGCGGCACGAATTTCTCGCGCGGCACACGCGCGAACGCCTCGAGTACGCCAGGGTCGAGCACCTCCCAAGCGCGCAGCTGCTGATGGATCATCTGCTCGCGTGCGGACTCGGTGGCGGCGGGGGTCATCGGCATCGGTCGGCTTCCGTCTGGTTCAAGCGAAGGGCGGGAAAAATACGGGTTTTCCCGCTCACTGCCAAGACAGTAGAACTACGGAGCGGCGGACGGTGGCCGCCGGCCCGGTGTTTTCCGGGCCGACGACCTGACTGAGAGATCCTCAGAGCGCGATCACTTGGCCGCTGACTTTGCGAAGTCGCCGGCCTCGACGATGCTCAGCGTCTCGGGCTTGATCCAGCGCTTCACGGCCGCGTTGACGTCGGCCACGGTGAGCGCAGCTACCCGCTTCTCGAAGTCGGCATCCCACTCGAGGGTGCGATCGAGGAACAGGTAGCTCGAGAGGCGACCGACGAGCTCGCGATCCTGTGAGCGGCTCACGTTGCGGCTCTGCAACCAGCCGTTCTTGGCGTCCTTGAGCTCGGCCTCGGCAAAGCCTTCGGTCAAGATCTTCGCGAGCTCTTCCCGATACGCGGCGATGAGCCGCGCGGAGTTCTCCGGGTTGTAGATCGCGAAGGTGCCGAAGTTGCCGTCTTTGTCGAGCGGGTCGGCCGTGAGGAAGGACGACACGCCGTAGCTGATGCCTTCTTTCTGACGGATGCGTACCGCAAGACGCGAGTTGAGGAAGCCGCCGCCCAGCATGTAGTTGGCCATGACGAGCGCCGGGTAGTCCGGATGGTCATCGCGCATCTCGAGGTTGGCGCCCGCGATCATCACGGCGTTCGCCTTGTCGGGCGTGTTGATCTTGCGGATCACGGAGGGCACGTCGAAGTACGGCGAGATCGCACGTTCGTACGGCGTCTTGGACGTCCATCCGGCGAGGATGGCCCCGAGTGCCGAGCGCACCATGCTTTCGTCGAAGTCGCCGACAACCGCTGCCGTCGCGCGACCCGCGCCGTAGAACTCGGCGTGGAAGTTGCGCAGGTCGGCCGCAGTCACGGCTCGGACGGCCGCCGCCTGCTCATCGAAGCTGAGCGTGCGACGGAAATCTTTGGCCGGGTAGGGCGAGGTGATGCGGTTGATCTCCTGCGCTGCGATGGCTTGCGGCTCGCTGCGCTGCTGCTCGATGGCCGCCAGCACTTCGTCGCGAAGCTTGGTGAGCTCGGCGTCCGGGAACACCGGGTTGCGCAGGATGTCGCCCACGATCTCGAGCGTCGGCACGAGGTTCTCGCGGGTCGAGGTGATGCTCACCGACACGTTCTGACCGCCACCGCCGATGCCGACCGACGACTTCAACTTGTCGAGTTCGTCGTTGATCTGCTGCAGCGTGCGGTTCTTCGTGCCGCGACGCAGCATGGCCGCAGTCAGTTCCGCAACGGTCGCTTTACCTTCGAGCGAGGCGAGACTGCCGACGCGCAGTGTCATCGTGAGGTTGACCGAGCTGCCACGCGTCGACTTGCTGAGGAAGCTGTATTCGGCGCCGCCCGGGAAAGTCTCGGAGCGAGTGCGCGAGACGATATTGGCGGGCGAGGGATCGAACACCTCCGCCTGCTTGAGCGCCTGCTTGCCTTGGTAATCTTTGAGCGTGACCGCCGGATCGGGTGCCTGCGGGATCGCAGCGCGATCGGGAGTCGTCTCGGGGACGAACAAGCCTGTCGTGCGGTTGGCGGGCTTCAGGTACGCGGCTGCGACCCGATTGACGTCCGCCGCCGTGACCTTTTCCATCTGGTCACGCGAGAGGAACCACAACCGCCAGTCGCCCTTGGCGATGTACTCCGAGAGGCCAAGACCCACACGGTCGCTGTTGTTGTAGGTCTGTTCGAAGAAGCGCAGGAACTTGTTTCGCGCACGCGCGACTTCCTCTTCGGTGACGGGCTGGGCCTTCATGCCGTCGAGCACGGCGAGCATGGTCTGCGTCGCATCGGCGACGGGTTTGTCCTTAAGGACTTCCGCCGCGAAATACATGTAGCCCGGGTCCTTCAGGCTGAAGGCAAAACCACCCACGCCACTCGCCTTGCCGGTTTCGACGAGGGCCTTGTAGAGACGCCCGGAAGGTTCGTTCGTCAGCACGTCGGCGAGCACTTGCACGGCGGCGAAGTCCGGATGACCGCCGGGCGGGATGTGATAACCGGCTGAGGTGACTTGCACGTCACCGACGCGACGGAGTACGACATGGCGCTCGCCATCCTGCACGGGTTCGACCGTGTAGGTCGGCTGCAGCACGCGGGTCGGCCGCGGGATCTTGCCGAAGAATTCGTTGACCCAGCCGATCGTCTTCGCTTCGTCGATCTTTCCGGCGACGATGAGTACGGCGTTGTCCGGCTGATAGAACTTCTTGTAGAACGCGCGGAGGTTCTCGATGGGCACGCGCTCGATGTCCTCGCGCGAGCCGATCGTCGATTTGCCGTAGTTGTGCCAGAGATAGGCCGTCGACATCACGCGCTCGAGCAACACGCCGCTCGGGTCGTTCTCGCCGGATTCGAACTCGTTGCGCACGACCGAAAATTCGCTGCGCAGATCTTCTTCCTTGATGAACGAATTGATCATGCGGTCGCTCTCGAGGTCGAGCGCCCAGCGCAGGTTGTCGTCCGTCGCGGCGAAAGTTTCGAAGTAATTGGTGCGGTCGTACCACGTGGTGCCGTTCGGACGCGCACCGCGCTTGGTCAGCTCTTGCGGGATGTTCGGGAAGCGGGGCGTACCCTTGAACACCAGATGCTCGAGCAGGTGGGCCATGCCGCTTTCGCCGTAGCCTTCGTGACGCGAACCCACGAGATAGGTTACGTTGACCGTGATGGTGGACTTGGAGGGATCCGGGAAGAGCAGGACCTTCATCCCGTTGGCGAGGCGATATTCGGTGATGCCTTCTACGGAGGTGATTTTCTCCGGCGGTGCAAGTCGGGTGGACTGGGTCGCCTTCGAGGCGGCCGGCTTGTCGGCCGCGACGCCGGCGGGCAGGGCGAGAACCAGGGCGAACGCGACGAACGCCGTAGTCAGGCGGGAGACGAAATTGCGCACAGGAGACACTCCAAGCTTTCAGACAGAGGCGGCCAATGTATCCGTCCGCGCGGTCTTTGCAAGGTCTTGCGTGATCGCGCTCGTTCTGTGCATGCCCCGAGCCATGGCCGAGCCGCAACCGGCAGCCGAGCCGCCCGCAGCAGCCGACCCGGCCTCCGCGCGCAAGCCCCTCGATCTCTCCATTGGTCGGCTCAACGGGTTCATGGCCCCCAAGGAATGGTTTTCGCCTTTGCCCCCGGAGATCGACGAGGTCATCGTTCGGGGACGTCGCCAACCCGGCGAACTCCCCGAACGCAAAGCCGTCCCTCAAGGGCTCGGCGGTTTGCTCTGGGGTTTGCGCAATCCCACCGAAAGCTGGCGACTGCTGTTGCCCGACCCGAACGTCGCCGTACCGGAGCGCGATGGCGATGAACCGCGAGAACCGCCCGGCGCGCATCGGGTACGCATCGGCGAGCCCGGAAAAATCTACTGAGCCGCCGCTGCGATCGACCCGGCGAAGTGCGACCGGTGCATGATCCAAGGCGTCGACACACGGCCAAAGAAAAAGCCCCGTCTTTCGACGGGGCTTTCTGAGGAATCGACACCCTGTCGGTGCGCTCTTAGAGGAGCGGCACCAACAGCAGCGCGACGATGTTGATGATCTTGATCAACGGGTTGATGGCCGGACCCGCGGTGTCCTTGTACGGATCGCCGACGGTGTCGCCGGTGACCGCGGCCTTGTGGGCTTCAGAGCCCTTGCCGCCGTAGTTGCCTTCTTCGATGTACTTCTTGGCGTTATCCCACGCGCCACCACCGGTGCACATGGAAATCGCCACGAAAAGACCGGTGACGATGGTGCCGATGAGCAGACCGCCCAAGGCCTTGATGCCTTCGCCCGGACCCATCAGCGCGTTGATGCCGAAAGCCACCACGACCGGCACGAGGATCGGCAACAGCGACGGCACGACCATTTCTTTGATCGCCGCCTTCGTCAGAAGGTCGACGGCCTTGGAGTAGTCGGGCTTCGCGGTGCCTTCCATGATGCCCTTGATCTCGCGGAACTGACGACGGACCTCGGTGACGACCGAGCCCGCCGCACGACCGACGGCTTCCATCGCCATCGCGGCGAAGAGATAGGGCACGAGACCGCCGATGAAGAGGCCGATGATCACCGCCGGATCGGAGAGCGAGAAGTCGACGAGCTTGCCGGCTTCTTCGAGCTTGTGGGTGTAGTCGGCGAAGAGCACGAGGGCGGCGAGACCGGCCGAGCCGATCGCGTAACCCTTGGTGACGGCCTTCGTCGTGTTACCCACGGCGTCGAGCGGATCGGTGATGTTGCGGACCTTCTTGTCGAGGCCCGACATCTCGGCGATGCCACCGGCGTTGTCCGTGATCGGACCGTAGGCATCGAGCGCGACGATCATGCCGGTGAGCGAGAGCATCGCGGTCGCGGCGATCGCGATGCCATAAAGACCCTCGAGCGTGTACGCGCCCCAAATGGCGGCGCACACCGCGATGACCGGCAGTGCGGTCGATTTCATCGACACGCCGAGACCCGCGATCATGTTGGTCGCGTGACCCGTCTGCGAAGCCTCGGCGACCTTGCGGACCGGGCTGTATTCGGTGGCGGTGTAGTACTCGGTGATGACGATCATCGCCGCGGTGAGCGCGAGACCGATGAGCGTGCAGCCGAACATGCCGACGAAGTTGTCGGGCATGATCATGTCGGTGATGAACCAGAACATCACGGCCGAGATCACGCCCGAGACGATCACGCCCTTGTAGAGCGCGTTCATGATCTTGCCGCCCTCGCTCGCCTTCACGAAGAAGGTGCCGACGATGGATGCGACGATGGAGGCCGCGCCGAGCGCGAGCGGATACATCACCGCAGCGCCGTCGGAGCTCGCGAGCATCAGACCACCGAGCAGCATCGTGGCGACGAGCGTCACGGCGTAGGTCTCGAAGAGGTCTGCGGCCATACCGGCGCAGTCGCCGACGTTGTCACCGACGTTGTCGGCGATCACGGCCGGGTTGCGCGGGTCGTCTTCCGGGATGCCGGCTTCGACTTTACCAACGAGGTCGGCACCGACGTCTGCACCCTTGGTGAAGATGCCGCCGCCGAGACGCGCGAAGATCGAGATCAGCGAGCCACCGAAGGCGAGACCGACGAGCGAGCGCAGCGCGTGATCGTCACCGACCACACCGCGCATGGCGAGGTAGTAGCCGGCGACGCCGAGGAGGCCGAGGCCGACGACGAGCATGCCGGTGATCGCGCCGCCCTTGAACGCCACGCCGAGCGCAGCATTGAGACCGTTGTTGGCCGCCTCTGCCGTGCGCACGTTCGCACGCACCGAGACGTTCATGCCGATGTAGCCCGCGACGCCCGAGAGGATCGCGCCGACCGCAAAGCCGCCCGCGGTCGCCCAATCGAGCGCGAGGCCGAGCACGATGCAGAGCACCACGCCGACGACGCCGATCGTCGAGTACTGGCGGTTGAGATAAGCCTGCGCGCCGGCCTGGATGGCGGCGGCGATTTCCTGCATGCGGGCATTGCCGGCGGGCAGGGCGTTGATCTGAGCTGCGGCGATCGCGCCGTAAACCACGGCAAGAGCCCCGGCGCCGATGGCGATCCAGAGCCAGAGATTGGCATCCATGTTCTTGAGTCCCCCTGAGAAAAAACC
>JBIJCL010000326.1:0-3528 GCA_044344725.1 Steroidobacteraceae bacterium
TCTCGGCGGAGCCGCGGGACGCGGCGGGGCGGGAATCACGGGTTCGGGTCTGACGATCCGCAACACCGGCACCATCACGGGTGGTCAAGGCGGCACGACGGCCACGGCCGGCGTCGCGGGTGCGGCGGGCAAGGCGGGTGCGGCGGGCCTCGTCGGCGTGGCGGGGGCTAACGGTCTACTCGGCAACGGTGGCGACGGCGGCAACGGTGGCGACGGCGTTGCGGCGAATCCCAACGGTGGAAACGGCGGTAGCGGCGGCTCAGGACGAAACGGCGGCGCCGGCGGTTCGGGTGGCGCTGGCTGGGACGCGAACATCGCGGATTTGTCGGGTGGACATGGCGGTGCCGGCGGCGCCGGTGGCGCTGCGGTGGGCGGTAAAGCCGGGAACGGCGGACAAGGCGGCTCGGGCGGTGCGGGCTTCATCGGGGTTAGCGGCGCGGCCGGAGCGAACGCTGCAGAGCCCGGCGGTAACGGCGGTGCGGGCCAATCGGGAAGCTCGGGAACCGATGGCGGTAACGGCGGTGCGGGCGGCCAAGGCGGTGTGGCGAGCGCAGGCGGTGCGAACGGCACGAACGGCAACGGTGGTGACGGCGGCAACGCCGGAGCCGGTGGTTTTGGCGGAAACGGCGGCAATGGCGCCGACGGCGACATCACGAATCTGAACGGCGGCGCAGGCGGACGAGGCGGCGCGGGCGGTAACGGCGGTACTGGCGGTGCGGGCGGTGCAGCCGGCGGCGCGGGTGCGTTCGCGGGCTCATCCGGCAGCGACGGCGCCGGTGGCGATGCGGGTAACGGCGGCAACGGTGGCAAAGGATTTGTCGGCGCCGATGGTGCTGCGGGTAAAGCCGGCTCTGCGCTGTCGCCTGACGGCTCGAACGGTGGAAACGGCCAATCGGGCGGCAACGGCGGCGCCGGTGGCGCCGGTGGCAAGGCCGGTCTCGGCGCCGGACTTGCGGCGAACGGCATCGACGGCAACGGCGGTAACGGCGGCCTCGGCGGTAACGCGGGCAACGGCGGTGCCGGTGGCAATGGGTTCGCAGGTGTCAACGGCACCAACGGCGTCAATGCGACGGCGGCTGGTTCGGCCGGCGGCGATGGATCTGCGGGCGGTCACGGTGGCGACGGTGGCGACGGCGGCTCGGGTGGTAAGGCCGGCCTCGGCGGCTTCGGCGGTGCAGCCGGTGGCGCGACGGGTACGGCGGGCAAAGCCGGTGCGAACGGCACGAACGGCAACGGTGGTGATGGCGGTAAGGCGGGAGCCGGTGGCCGTGGCGGAAACGGCGGCAATGGCGCCGACGGTGACCTCACGAATCTGAACGGCGGCGCAGGCGGACGAGGCGGCGCGGGCGGTAACGGCGGTAACGGCGGCGCGGGCGGTGCAGCCGGCGGCGCGGGTGCGTTCGCGGGCTCAGCCGGCAGCGACGGCGCCGGTGGCGATGCCGGTAACGGCGGCAACGGTGGCAAAGGATTTGCCGGTGCGAACGGCGCGAATGGTATCAACGGCGCCACGGCCGGAGCAGCGGGTGGAAATGGTTCCGTGGGAAGTGACGGCGGCAAAGGCGGTGCGGGTGGCGCGGGCGGCAAGGCCGGCCTCGGCGCCGGACTCGCGGCGAACGGTCTCGACGGCAACGGCGGTAACGGCGGTAACGGTGGCAAGGCGGGCAACGGCGGCAACGGCGGCAACGGAGCCGCAGGGGCCAACGGCACCAATGGCGTCAACGCGACAGCGGCCGGTTCGGCCGGCGGCGATGGATCTGCGGGCGGTGATGGCGGGGTCGGCGGTAAAGGTGGAGATGGCGGCAAAGGTGGAGCTGGCGGCGCAGCAGGCGCGGCGGGCGGTTCGACAGGTAAGGCCGGCTCGGCGGGTACGACCGGCGCCAACGGTAATGGCGGTAATGGCGGCGTCGGCGGCCTCGGCGGCAACGGAGGCAACGGCGGTGCGGGAGCGGATGGGGATGCGGGCAACCCCGCCGGCGGTAATGGCGGGAACGGCGGTAACTCGGGTTCCGGCGGAGCCGGTGGAAACGGCGGGGCCGCGGGTGGAACCGGTGCGGTAGCCGGCAACGGCGGCAACGGTGGCGCCGCTGGCAAGGCGGGCAACGGTGGCACGGGTGGTAACGGCTATTCCGACCCGACAGGCTACGGCGGTGCGGGAGGCAACGGTGGCAGCGGCGGCGATGGCGCTTCCGGCGGCGCCGGTGGAACCGGCTCGACCGCAGGGATCTCCGGGGTGAGCAGCGACGGTGGCAGCGGCGGCGCTGGCGGCAACGGCGGTGATGCTGGCGGAGTCTTCATGTATGACGGGGGCGGTGCAGGTGGCTTCGGCGGGGCAGGTGGCGCGGGCGGCGGTACCAGTGGCAACGGCGGTGCTGGCGGAGCCGGTGGAAACGGCGGGAACTCCCGAGTGTTTTTTGGCGGAGCCGGCGGCGACGGCGGCGACGGTGGTCGGGGCGGTACTGATTCAGGAAATGGCGGCTCCGGCGGATCGGGCGGTAACGGCGGCGACTCGAGGGACGGTACCGCAGGAACTGGAGGCGACGGCGGCGTCGGTGGTGATGCGGGACGCTCTGGTGACGGCGGCGATGGTGGAGCGGGCGGTAACGGCGGTTCGAGCGGCACAGGTAAAGGTGGCCCGGGCGGCGATGGCGGCGATGGCGCTAATGGCGGTGTCGTAAGCGGCAACGGCGGCGACGGCGGCGACGGCGGCAACGGCGGTTCCGGGGCCGCCGCGGGAGCTGGCGGAACCGGAGGCGACGGTGGCGCTGCTGTCGCTGGCACGCCGGGTAGCGTTGGTAAAGGCGGCTCTTCAGGCGGAGTCGGCGGAAACGGCGGAGCCGGCGGCGACGGCGACGGCCGTGAAGTCGGCGGCAGTTTCGAGAGCGCCGTGTCCTTCGAACTTACGATCGCAGCGGCGCCGGTGTTCCCGAGCGTCACGGGCGTTGAGCCGGGAGCGGGTAGCGGCGGTGCCGCGATCGCGCTCTCGGGCGCCGGCAATTCCATTGTCAACGAGGGCACCATTCGTGGTGGCGATGCCAGTAACACCACCGGCCAAGCCGGTGCCGGCGTGCTCACCAGCACCGATGCGGTGGTGAGCGAGCTCATCAACCTGGGACGTATCTCGGGCGGTGCCGGACTCAACAGCTACGGCATCCTCAACGGCGGTCGAATCGTTCGCCTCGTCAACGCGCAAGGCGGCACGGCGGCGGGCGCCACGCCGTTGACGTTCTTCGGGGTGCTTCCGCAGCGCTACGAAATCGTCGTCAACTCGCCGACGTCTTACGGTCAGTTGGCCGTCGGTGGCGTGAGTGGCACGCAGACGATGACGGTCAGCGTCAGTTCGCAGTACGGCGTCGGATTCACATCTGGTCGGTTGCTCAACGTCATCACGGGCATCGATGCCGCCCGTATCGATAACGACAAAGTCGTCTTCGGTGTCTCGGAGGGCGTTTTGTCCGCGGTCACCAACAGCGTCACGGGTTCGATCACCGATTGGGATCTGCGAGTGCTCAACTTCGGTCGAGACCTCGT
>JBIJCL010000251.1:0-3498 GCA_044344725.1 Steroidobacteraceae bacterium
CGAACACCCTCGATACACCACATCACGAGCGCGCCCGCCATGACCGCGAGCATCCAGGACAGCGCGTACACGCCACCGATCGGCGCCCAGCCAGAAAGCCACGTGTCGGTCTGCGAATAGCCGAGCGACAGCCAACCGAAGCCGGAGAGAAACCAACCACGCACCCACTCGACCAGCGCCCAACCCGCCGGAAGCCCCACAAGCCAACGTACTGCACCGCGCTGCGGCATGAAGCGGTTGGCGAGATATCCGAGCAGTGCGGGATAGAGCGCCATCAAGGCGACAAGCGCCGCCATGAGCCCGAGCGCGAGCCACGCCGGCGCCTTGCCGAACCCGTTGATGCTGATGAAGAGCCAATACGTGCCCGCAGCGAAGGTGCCGCAGCCGAACGAAAAGCCGAGTGATGCGGCACGTCGCGGGGCAATGTCGTGCCACAACCAGAACAACGCGGCCGGCGCCAGGATGGCGATCGGCCAAAATCCGAAAGGCGAGAAGGCGAGCGACAGCGCAGCACCGAGCACGACGCTCGCAAGATGAGTCCGCCAAGTCGTCGGCCGCGAACTCGCGCCTCCGACCACCTGCGTTTCGGGATCGATGGCCGCGTCGCTCAGTCGCCGCCTCCCCGCTCCTCGATGGGCGTGACGTCGCTCGGCGGGATGACCTTGAACGCCTCGACCCGTCGACGATCGGCCCGCAACACTCGGAACTCGAGGTCGCTGATGATGATGGTTTCGCCGCGCCGTGGCAGTCGGCCGAACTGTTTCATGACGAGACCCGCAACCGTATCGAACTCCTCTTCCGAGAGGCTCGTACCGAAATATTCGTTGAAGTCGGCGATCGGTGTGCCACCACGGACGACGAACTGCCGCTCGGACTCCTTGCGGATATTTTGATCGTCTTCGACGTCGAACTCGTCGTCGATCTCGCCGACGATCTCTTCGAGGGCATCTTCGATGGTCACGAGGCCTGAAACGCCACCATATTCATCGACCACGATGGCCATGTGGTTTCGATTTCTCCGGAATTCTTTGAGAAGCACATTGACCCGCTTGGACTCGGGCACGACCACCGCGGGCCGCATGCATTCTCGGATGTCGAACTCTTTGTCTCGATCCGTCGCCGAAAGGCGAAGGACGTCCTTGGCGAGCAAAATGCCGACGATGTCGTCCCGATCGTCATCGATGACAGGAAACCGGGAGTGCCCCGACTCGACGATGACCGGCAGGAGCTTATCGGGCGAGTCGTCGCGGTGCACGGCGACCATCTGCGCGCGAGGCACCATGATGTCGCGCACCTGCAAATCGGAGACTGCGAGCACGCCTTCGAGCATCTGCAGGGCATCGGCATCGATCAAGCCGCGCGAGAGCGCCTGCCGCATGAGTTGCACGAGATCATCGCGATCTTCGGCCTCGCCCGACAAGGCGCGGCCCAGCTTGCGCATCCAGCTCATCGAACTGTAACGCGGATGGGTCATCAGGACTCCGAAAGGGAAGAGGAAATACGGTAAGGATCGGGGATGCCGAACTCGGCGAGCACGCGACGCTCGCGACGCTCCATGCACTCGCCCTCGCGCTCATTCTCATGGTCGTGCCCCAACAAGTGCAGCACGCCGTGGACCACGAGATGCGCCCAATGATGATCGAGGCGTTTTTCTTGCTGGCGAGCCTCGCGCAAGACGATCGGCGCACAGACGACGATGTCGCCGAGCGCCCGATGGGCTCGTCCGCCCCGCGTGCCCGATGGCGCCGGAAAAGACAAAACATTGGTCGGGTAATCGCGGCCCCGCCACAATAAATTGAGTCGTCGACCCTCGGCGGCGCCCACGATACGCAGGGCGATCTCGGCGTTACGCCCTTTCGCGCCAGCGGCCGCACGCGCCCAACGCGTGATACGGATGTTGGACGGCACTCCGCGACGGACGTTGCTGCGAACCTCCACCATCAGCTCGGGGCTCGCTCGTTTCATGAGCCGTCTCCCTCGCGGGCTTCGTAGGCCTGCACGATCCGCTGGACGAGCGGATGCCGCACGACGTCGCGGGCTTCGAAAAACTGGAAGCCGACGCCCTGCACGGAGCGCAGCACCTCGATCACATGACGCAGACCCGACAGTTTGCCCGCCGGAAGATCGGTCTGCGTCACGTCACCCGTCACCACGGCCCGAGAGCCGAAGCCGATACGCGTGAGAAACATCTTCATCTGCTCGACGGTCGTGTTCTGCGCCTCATCGAGGATGATGAACGAGTCGTTGAGCGAGCGACCGCGCATGAACGCAAGCGGCGCTACTTCTATGACGTTGCGCTCGATGAGCTTGGCAACTCGATCGAAACCCATCATTTCGTAGAGGGCGTCGTACATCGGTCGAAGATAAGGATCGACCTTTTGGGTGAGATCGCCCGGCAAGAAACCGAGACGCTCGCCCGCCTCGACGGCCGGCCTCACGAGCACGATGCGACGCACGCGATCGGCTTGCAGCGCCTCGACGGCGCAGGCGACGGCGAGATAGGTCTTACCCGTGCCCGCGGGGCCCACTCCGAAGGTGAGGTCGTTGCGACGGATGCGGCGCAGATACTCACGCTGATTCGGGCCGCGAGCTCGTATGGTGCCGCGCAAGGTGCGCAGCCCCATTTCGGCATCGTCGAGATCATCGCCATTCGAGGCCGCATCGGCGACACCCGTGGCACGCCCTGCACCACCAGCGCTCGCTCCGCCACCGGCGCCGGGGGCAACCGTCACGTCGTGGTCGCGGAGCGCCAAGTGCACCGTCTCGGGCGTGATGTCTTCGGTACGGCTGATTTTGAATAGCTCGCGGAGCAGCGACTCGGCAGCCGTCGCTTGGTCACCTTGCACCCGAAATGCGCTGCCCCGACGCCGCATCTCGACGCCGAGACGCGACTCGATGAGTCTCAGGTTTTCGTCGAGCGGGCCGCAGAGGTTGGCGAGGCGCTCGTTGTCGGGAGGCTCGAGTGTGAACTCGCGCAATCCGATGGAGGGGGAATCAGCCACGGGCACGCTCTGCGGCAACGACTCGTCCGCGCAGCGAGTGAGGCCTTGCCTCGGTGATCTCGACATCGGCAAAACACCCGATGAGGTGCGCAGGCCCGGGGAAATTGACCCAGCGATTGTCTTCGGTGCGGCCGGCGAGCTCGGACTCATCTTTGCGCGAGGGTCGCTCGATGAGAACCCGCTGCACCGTACCCACCAGCGAGGCGCTGCGCGCACGGGCATTCTCTTCGAGAAGCGCCTGCAGTCGGGTGAGTCGCGCCTGCTTCTCTTCGTGCGGCACTTCGTCAGGGAGCGACGCGGCCGGCGTGCCCGGTCGGCGGCTGTAGAGAAAGCTGAACGACTGGTCGATGGAGAGGTCGCGCACGAGCGCCATCGTGGCTTCGAAATCACGATCGGTCTCGCCCGGAAACCCGACGATGAAGTCGGAGGTCACCGAGATGGTCGGCCGCACCTCGCGAAGCTTGCGGATGCTCGCTTTGAACTCGAGGGCCGTATA
>JBIJCL010000018.1:0-12907 GCA_044344725.1 Steroidobacteraceae bacterium
CGGTAGTTTTTTTCTTGATCGCATCGCTGGTCTCGTGCGGAGGGGGCGGGGGCGGCGGGCAATCGGGCGGCAACACCGCCGCGACACCGCCCGTGGCTACGCCGCCGACTAGCCAGTCGCCCATCGATGCCAGCCTCGGTACGGTGCTGCAGCGCCCGGTGATGCAGTGTGGGTCTTCGGCCGACACTTTGACGGCCGATGCCGCCCCGAACAGCCTTGTCGTGTTCGAGAGTGGTCCGGTCAGACCGTTGGCGCTGTCCGCGGACGGACAGCGACTGTATGTGACCAACGCACCGGCCAATTGCCTCGAAATCTATTCGATCGAGGGAGACACGCTGCGTCTCGCGAGCACGGTCAGTGTCGGTTTGGAGCCCGTGGCCGTCGCCGAGCGCAACGCCAGCGAGGTCTGGGTGGTGAATCACCTTTCGGATTCTGTGAGCGTCGTGCGACTCGATGGCACGCCGCGTGTACTTCGAACCTTGCAGGTCGGCGATGAGCCTCGCGACGTGGTGTTCGCCGGCGCAGGTCGCGATCGCGTGTTCATCTCTTCGGCGAATCGCGGGCAAAACCGCCCGGGGTTCACGTCGGCATCGCTCGTCACGCCCGGGATAGGCCGTGCCGACATCTGGGTCTACGACGCGGCTCAATTAGATGATTCTTTGAACGGGAAACCGCTCTCCGTGTTGACGCTTCCGTCGGATGTGCCTCGAGCGTTGGCTGCCAGCAACGACGGACGGACGGTGTATGCGGCGTCGTTCATGTCGGGCAACCGCACGACCGTGCTTCATCGTGATGCGCTCAACATTCCGAAACCCGGGATCAGCACTAGCACTGACGGTGTACAGGCTCCGGCGACCGGATTGATCGTTCGCTTCGACGGGGCGGTGTGGCGCGATGAGGCGCGTAACGACTGGTCGAGCCGCGTGAAGTTCACGCTGCCTGACGAGGACGTTTTCACGATCGATGCCGCGGCGGCGACGCCGGCGGTGAGCGCGCGGCACTCGGGCGTCGGCACCACGTTGTTCAACATGGCGGTCAGTCCCGCAGACGGCCGGCTGTTCGTGACCAATACCGAGGCGTTCAACGAAGTGCGATTCGAGGGCTCGGGTCAGCGAGGCAACACTTCGGTGCGCGGACGAATCGCCGAGAGTCGTGTGACGGTGATTACCCCGTCGTCCGGCGCCGTGACGCCGGTTCACCTCAATCCGCACGTCAATTTCGCTCTCCCGCAGGGATCGAGTTTGCCCGCCGCGGAGAAAGCGAAATCCCTGTCGCAGCCGACCGCCTTAGTCTTCAGTCCGAGTGGGGACACGCTCTACACCGCCGCCTTCGGGTCGTCGAAGGTTGCGGCATTGCCGACGTCATCGCTCGTTTCCGGAAGCTATTCCCCCGACTCGAGTCGTCATATCGACGTGCCGGCAGGGCCTGCGGGTCTCGCGATCAACGCATCGGGCAATCGACTGTTCGTGTATTCGCGGATCGCCCACGCGGTCGTTGTCGTCGACACTGCCAATCGGTCCGTGTTGTCGACCCGGAATCTTTTTTCGCCAGAGAGTGCCGCCACCAAGGAGGGGCGCCGCTTTCTTTACGATGCGACGCTCAGTTCGGCGAACGGAACGGTCTCCTGCGGAAGCTGTCATGTGTTCGGCGATCTCGATCATCTCGCATGGGATCTCGGCAATCCGGACGATCGGACCCAGTCGAATCCGAATGCCTATCTGCCTTTGAGCCCGAGGACGACCATCCGCTTCCATCCTCTCAAGGGGCCGATGACCACGCAGACACTACGCGGAATGCGGGGTAACGGCCCCATGCATTGGCGGGGTGATCGCACGGGCACGTCTCGAGCGGTGGTGCGAGGACAGACCGAAAGTCTCGAGGAAGCGGCATTCAAAGAATTCAACGGGGCCTTCGTCGGTTTGCTGGGGCGCGAGACGCCGATATCGCCTTCGCAGATGCAGGCGTTCACCGACTTCGCGATGCAATTGGCGATGCCGCCGAATCCCGTGCGTGCACTCGATAATTCGTTGACGGCGGAGGAGTCTGCGGGCCGCGATATCTACATGAACTTCCCGATCACCCTGCTCGGCTCCTGCGACAACTGCCATCGACTTCGACCCAACAGTGGGCAGTTCGGGACCAACGGGCTCATGACGTTCGAGGGCGGGCGAATCACGGAGAACTTCAAGATCCCGCAACTTCGCAACATGTATACGAAAGTCGGGATGTTCGGTTTCAGTGCCGATAACGGCGGTATCACCGGAGCCCAGATCCGCGGCTTCGGATTCAGTCACGACGGGACCCTGGACACCCTCGACAATTTCCTTCGAGACCCGGTCTTCCTGTTTCCAGCCCCCGCTGCCGAGACGCGACGCCAGGTCACGGCCTTCGTGCTCGCATTCGATTCCGACTTGTTTCCGATCGTGGGTCAGCAGCTCACATGGCGACCGGGGGCGAGCGAGACCATCGAAGGACGTCTCGCTCTTTTGAAAGGACAGGCTCAGACCGTTGCGCCGAGGCGAGTCTGCGATCTGGTTGCCCGTGCCACGGTGAATGGGACGTCGTATAGCGCTATCCTGCAGGGGGATGGCAGTTGGGCGATGCGCGGCGGGGGCGTTCGCAGTGATGCCGAGTTGAGAAGTCTCGCGACGGTCACCCAGCCGATCACCTTCACCTGCGCGCCGCCGGGAACCGGTCGCCGCATCGCACTGGATCAGGTATGACAACCTACGCACTCGTCAAATGGGCGCACGTTCTCGTGATGGGCTACTGGCTCGGAAGCGAGCTCGTCATCAATGCGCTGACGCATTACGTCGCTCGCACCACGACGCTCTCCGGCGCCGAGCGCATGCGCCTATGGGACTTCCTGCTCGACGTCGATCAGCATGTCCGCAACGCCATGATCATGTCCGTCCCGCTCGGCTTCACGCTCGCCTCGATGCTCGGTCTCGTACCGATCTCGGGCGGCTGGATGATCATGCTCTGGATCGTCTCGGGGGTCTGGTTCTGGTTCATGTGGATGGTCCATTGGCGTCGTCAGTCACCCGAGGGTCCGGCGCTCGCGCGCTGGGATTGGCGCATCCGTTACCCGTTGATCGCTTTTTTCGCGGGGACCGGTTTGTGGTCGTTGGTCACGGGCTGGCCCTATCCGACGCATTGGCTCGCGCTCAAGGTGTTGCTGTTCGCCGGAGGCATGGTCTGCGGTATTTTCGTGCGCTATTACATTCGGGAGGCTTATCGCTCGGCGTTGCCCGCCATCGCGGCGGATCGCGCGACCGACGCCGTCAATGCCGAGTTTCAGGGGCTGATGCGCAAGGCCACTTGGGCACTCGTCGTGCTCTGGGTGCTGCTTTTTACGATCGGTGCGCTCGGGGCGTTCAAGCCACAGTTCGGATAGAATCCCGCGGATGTCACCCCGCGCCTTGCTCAGCCGCCTTTTGAGGCCGGCACTCGCCTCGATCCTTCTGCTCACGCTGTCGAGCTGCCTCTCCAGTGCGGGGCCCGAAGCGCCGACGATCACCGATCAGCCCAAAGATCGCATCGCCTTCGTCGGTCAGCAGGCGAAGTTCGACTTCGGTGTGTCGGGCAAGCCGCCGCTCAGCTTCCAATGGTTGCGCAACGGAGCGGTAATCGCGGGCGCCACGGGTGCGACCTATCTCACCGATGCCGTGACGGCTGCCGACGATGGCGCCAAGTTTTCGGTCAGGGTGTCGAACGCTCAAGGTTCGGTGACGAGCAGCGAGGCGACGCTCACGGTCAAGGCCGGTCCGACCATCACAGCACAACCCTCTGCCGTCACGGTCAGTGTCGGCGCCTCGGCCACGTTCACGGTCACGGCGACGGGCGAGCAGTTGCAATATCAGTGGCTGCGCGACGATCAACCTATTCCCGGCGCCAATACGGCGACGTACACCCTCTCGAGCACGGTCGCTGGCGATGACGGCGCGCTCATCACTGCTCTCGTCGTCAACCCGGGCGGCGTCGTCGCGAGCCAATCGGTCACGCTTACGGTGCTCGGAAATCCTGCGTTGACGATTCAGCCCGTGTCGCAGACGGTGATCGAGGGTGATCCCGTCACGTTCGGCGTCAGTGCCAGCGGCGGAAATCTCCAGTACCAATGGCGTCGTAACGGAGTCGAGATCGCAGGCGCGACGAGTCGCCTCCTTCGTTTGAACGCCGCTGCGGCCAGTGACGACAGCACCGAGTACGCCGTCGTCGTTCGCAATTCGTTGGGCTCGATCACGAGCGGTATCGCCACGCTGCGTGTCGTAGCGGGCAGTATCGCTGCCGTGCCCTCGGCCGCGGCTCAGGTTGCTCTCAGCAAGTCGGGCTCGGCCAGCACCTCCTTCACGATTGTGCGTCGAGGCAACGGCACGATCGCCAGTTGGGGATACAACACGGATGGGCAGCGCGGTGACGGCACGGTCGGTCCGACGAGCGACACAATCGGCACCGTCACGCTACCGGCAGGCCGTACGGCCCGGCAGATCGCAGCCGGCGGTTCGCATGCGCTCGTGCTGCTGGATAACGGCGAGGTCTACGCGTGGGGCGGAAACGAATCTGGGCAGCTCGGCCTCGGTGATTTGCTCTTCAGGGCGGCGCCGGTGAAGGTCGCCCTGCCGGGGCCTGCGACGTCGGTAGCCGCCGGTCGGTTTCATTCGGCCGTGTTGCTGACGGACGGACGGGTATTTTCTTGGGGAGCCAACAACTTCGGTCAGTTGGGGAACGGCGGTCGAGATCCGGCATCCCTGCCTGTTTTCACTCCGCTCGTCGACGTGGTCCAGATCGCTGCGGGCAACAATCATGTTCTCGCGCTGCGCCAAGACGGCAGCGTTTGGGCGTGGGGCTCCAATGCTTCAGGGCAGATCGGTGATGGCACCTTCAAGCCGGCGAGGGTACCGACCCCGACCGGACTCACTCAGATCCAGCGAATTCGTGCGGGCGGCGATGTCTCTGCGGCTATCAGTCAACGCAGGGGTCTTTATGTCTGGGGTGAAAATGTCGACGGTCAGCTCGGCTTCGGAACTGGGGCGCCTGCAGATATCGGGATCCCCTCGGCCATTCGCCGCAACGTGATCGATGCCGCGGCCGGCGATCGGGGCACGATCGTGCTCGGCGCCGACGGCTTGCTCGTCGCGGCGGGCGCCAATGATGCCGGTTCGCTCGGTGATGGTGGGACGACCGCGCGGAACACATTCGGCCCGGTGAGCTTGGTGAGCGGCGCGATTGCGGTGGACATCGGAGGGCTGTCGTTCGCGGCGGCTATCGGGTCCGAGGGAACCACCTGGACCTGGGGTGACAACTCCGCCAAGCAGCTCGGCAACAGCACTCTCGCGCCGGCCGGTACCTCGACGCCGACGGTGGTGCCGTCCTTCGACGCCATCCCCTGACTTGGGGCCCTTAATCGGGCTTATAGGGCGCCCAGCCGCCCGATTCATCGCGAATCAGCCAACCCGCGGGGCGACCGGCCACCTCGAGTAGCGCGGCCGTCTCGGCGTCGGGTTGGCCGTCGAACTTGGCAGGTCGGTATTTCATCTGGAAGTTGGCGATCACCCGTCGGGTCGCGTCATCGAACTCCCCGTGACGCGGGATTTCGAAGCCGACGGCATCGAGTTGTTGCTGGAACCAGCTGACCGGCGGCAGGGAGGACTGATGGGCGGGCAGGGCTGCGGCGACCGCCGCCGGGTCGGGCCACGGAACGAGCCCCTCCTCGGCCAAGCGACGCCACGGAAACTTCGGGCCGGGGTCCGTCTTGCGCTGAGGGGCGATATCGCTGTGTCCAAGCACCCGATGAGGCGCGATCCGGTGTCGGGTGACGATGTCACGAACGAGGGACACCACGGCGTCGATCTGGGCGGGCGGAAAATCGGCGAAATTGACCCCGGGCGAACCGTCGTCACCCATATTCACGATCTCGATACCGATGGAGCTCGCATTGAGCTGGGTGTCGCCGCGCCAAAAACTTTGGCCGGCGTGCCAAGCGCGACGATCTTCGTCGACCAGGCGGTAGATGGTCGGCGGCTCGAGTCCGATGAGGTAGTGGCTGCTGACCCGGCGAGGACCCTCTGCTCGGGTGAGGGCTTGGACCGAGCGGTCGAAATCGAGCTGCGTGAAGTGCAAGATCAAATAACGCACCCGACTATCGTGATTAGTGCTTTGATAGCGGGTATCGATAAGGCGGCCGTCCAGAGTCATCGTCGAGCAAGCTCCTAGCCCGAGCAGCGAGATGAGTATGATGGCACGCCAGGAGGTTGTCATATGGATCGCTCCTTCTTTCCGCTGCTTGCGACGGTCATGGTACTCATCGTGAACGCCGCAGCCAACATCGTCCCGATCAACGGCCTCAATACGGGTGAGCTCTCTCGACTTTACCCGACAGGCTTCACGCCCCCCGGATATGTGTTCTCGATTTGGTCCGTGATCTACCTTGGTCTTCTGGCATTCGGAATCTCCGCTTGGCGCGGCTCGCCGCGAATTCGCTCTCGCATCGCTGCGATCACGAACCCCTACCTGCTCAATGCTCTCGGTAATGCTGCCTGGATCTTCGCTTGGCACTACCGACAGGTGTTGTTGAGTGTCGTGATCATGCTGTTCATCCTCGCCACGCTCATCGTGATTTTCACGCGCTTGCGCCGACTTGCGCCGCCTTCAACGGGTGAGTTCCTCTGTGTCGATGGCGTGTTTGCCATCTACTTCGGCTGGATCACGACGGCGACCCTCGTAAACGTCGCGACGCTTTTCTTCGACATGGGCTGGTATCCGTTTGGTTTGACCATGGATGCCTGGGCGCTCGCCACGGTGTGTGGCGCGACGGCGGTCTATGTCTGGATGGTTGCGGTGACCCGCAATGCGGCTTACGGCGCAGTCTTCGTCTGGGCGGCGGTCGGAGTGTTTCTTGGAGATGAGCGCATCACCGAAGGCGTGCGCCTCGCTGCGATCTCAGGTGCGGTCGCGGTGTCTGCCACCATCGTCTGGGCGCTCGTCATGCCTCGCCAGCGAGCGCTGTTTCGAGGGCGCTGAGCGCGAGGGCGCGATCGGGTTCATTGAAGATCTCGTGATACATCGCGGGAAAGCACTGGGCTTTGACGATGTTCGATGGCGCAGCCGCGGCAAATGCGCGGCTTCCTGAAGGGTCGACCGCACGATCGTCTCCGGCATAGAGCACCCAGGTGGGCGTCCGCCATCGTGGTGCCGACTCCCGTACCGACTCACCTTCGGTCGCGACATATGCACCGAGCTTCGCACAGACGCGGTCGTGTACCAGTGGGTCCGCAATGTAGTCCGCGACGACCTGCGGATCATGCGAGAGTTTGCTTGGATCGAGGCCGTTACCGAGGGTGAGTGTGGGTGCCAGGCGCGGTAATACTTTGACCGCGGCGCGTTGCCAGGACGCCATACGTACGGCGAGAGCCGGCGAGGAGAGTACGGCTCGCGTTGGGTTGACGAGGCCGCGACGTATCGCCGAGGCGACGACGAGCCCTCCAAGGCTATGACCGATTAGCACGAGCGGTCGGCTTACGAAGAAAGACTCGGCCATCGTCGCGGCCGTCAACTCGCCGAGATGCTCGGGGAGCTGGCCCTCGCGTAATAGGCCGCCGCGCGGCCCTTCCGAATGCCCATGTCCGAATTGATCGTACGCTCGAACCGCAATGCCTTTCGAGTTGAGCCATCGGGCGAGCAGTTCGTAGCGGCCCGCGTGTTCACCCAGACCATGAACGATGAGCGCGGTGAGGGCGGAGCCCTCGACCGGCCAGTCATAGATGGCGAGTTGCGTTCCGTCGCGGGTACGGAACGTTACGCGATTGATCACAACCTCGGCTCGTTCAAGGGGTGTCGAGCGTCGAGGCCGTTGTGGCGGCCGCCGGTGCAGATCCTGCCGCGCCGGCGCCGATGTGCTTGTCGAGGAAGGCCACGACCTTTTCGCCGAACTCCACTTGGTTGTCGAACTTGGCGTAACCGTGCCCCTCGTCTTTTTTCACGATGAGCTCATAGGAAACGGAATTTTTCTTGAGCTCACGCTCCATCATTCGCGCGTGCTCGAGCACGACCCGCGGATCGCGGGCGCCGTACGCCATAAGCACCGGCGCCTTGATTCGATCGGCGAAACGAGTGGGTGAGCGCGCTTCGAGCTCTGCGAGATCACTCTTGCCCTCGCCGATCTGCAGCTTGATGTCTTCGCGCAAGGGTTCCCATGCGCGAGGGATCGTTCTCAGCAGAAGCGGGAGGTCGGTGACGCCCACGTAGTTGATACCGCACTTGAAGAGCTCAGGGTTTTGAACGAGCCCCATCATGGTGGCGTAACCGCCGTAGCTCGCACCGAAGATGCAGATGCGTTGCGGATCGGCGATGCCCTCGGCGATGGTCCACTTGAGCGCATCGATGAGATCTTGCTGCATCGCACCGCCCCATTCGCGCCATCCCGCCTTGTCGAAGGCCAACCCGTAACCCACTGATCCGCGGAAATTGACCTGAAGCACCGCGTAACCGCGGTTGGCCATGATCTGGACCATCGGATCGAACCCGTAGGAATCGCGCGCGCGCGGTCCGCCGTGAGGCATGAGCACCAGCGGAAGATTCTTACCGCTCGACTGCCGAGGGATGGTGAGATAGGACGGCAGCATCAACCCATCGCGCGCGGCGATCTTGAGCGGCTTCATCGGCGAGAGCTGCGATTCTTTGAGCCAGGGCAAAACCGAGGCGAGCTCTTCGAAGGCATTCTTGCCGCGATCGAACAGGAAGAACCGGCCTGGATTGGTGCTCGAGGTCACCGCGAAGATCATCTTCTGCTCGTCGCGGGAGGCGCTCGAGAGGAACACCTGCTGGTCCGGGAAGCGGGCCTTGAGTGTCGCCTGCAGCGCCTTGAGCTTCGGATCGAAAATCACCTGCTGGGGTTTGTCGGCCGAGTACGACACGCCGATCATGTCGTCGGCGACGCGCGAACCCAGCACGCCGCCCACGTCGACGTCCGGATGCTCGTAGACGAGCTCGCCGATCTTTCGGGTCTTGGGGTCGAAGCGGAAGATCGCTGCCTTGTCGCGGGCGTTACCGGCGGCATCGAGACGCGAGGAGACATACCACTTCTCGCGGCTTTGGCTGATATAGGCAGGTGACCAGCTCGGCTGGCCGGTGCGTGAGCGCGACCATTCCTCGAATTCTTTGGATTCACCGTCGCGGAATAGGAACGACGTCTCGACGCCGTCGACGCGCACGGCGCCGATGACCTCGCCGTTGCGATCGGCGATCCAGCTCGTGATCTTGCCCGGGTTCTTGATCTTGCGAAGACGCTTTCCGGTGTAGATGTTGAGCGTCTCGATGTCCTGGACGATGCCTTCATCCTGAACACGCGATACCGAGATCAGTACTCGCTCCGGGTCGTTTTCCATGAGCGAAACGATGTCGGCACCAAGCACCTCGAAACGTCCCGCACGAATTTGCGACTCGGGTGGCTCGATGAGCATTTTTGGATTTTTGCCATCGCGGTCCACCGCAAAAATACCGCGCGACTCGTTGCCTTCGTTGTCTAAGAAAAAGAGCAGACGATCGTCGCTCGCCCACACGAAGCCACCGATGTCCTGCTTGGTGATGGAGGTGACAGGCCAGGCCTTACGCGTTTCGAGATCGATGACGGCGACGTTGCGACGCTGGCCGATTGGCACGACGGCGGCGAGGTATTTGCCGTTGGGCGAGAGTTGGAAGCCCGTCATCGGTGGCCGTTTGTAGAAGTCGGAAACCGGGATGGGATTTGCCCACGCGAGCACGGGCAGGATGAGGAGGAGGGTCGCGACGAAGCGCGGGAGGGTTCGGAAAAATTTCATGTTCGATTAATTAGCATTTTCCGAGACCCAAAAAAAGAGAACCCGGCCGAAGCCGGGTTCTCCTCAACGCGAGTCAGGCGAAGATCAGAACTTGTAGCTGATGTTCGCGTTGTATCGGCGACCGAGCGGGTCGGCACCGAGGTAGTACTCGAAGAACGGATAGCCGGTGAAGCTGGCGTCTTCGCGGTACTGATTGTTGAAGAGGTTTACGACCGTGACCGACGCGCGCAGGTTGTCGCTGATGCGCTTGCCGACCTGGAAGTTGTACAGCATATACGGCTGCAGACGTGCGCCGTAAGTGGTTCCAACTGCGTTCGTGCCCGCGGCGTTCACGGAGTTACCGTTGCTGCCATAGCGGGTGGCGAAGAGCGTGGCGTTCCAGTCACGCAGACCCCAGCCGAGCGTTGCGCGGACGCGGCTACGCTGGTTGAAGCTTGCGATGCTGTCGCGGTAGTCGATCAGCTGGTCGGCCGCAAACTGCTTGTACTTGTCCGTCAGCACCACCGAGTAGGAGGTGTCGAAGCGGAACGTGCCCCACTTCTCGGTCGGTACGACCAAGCGCAGCGTGGTATCGACACCGCTCGTCTCGATGAGCGCGGTGTTGATGTACGCCGAGTTAATGCGCTGCACCGTCTGATCGAGCTGGGTACCCGGAGCGCTCTGGCGAGTGATCAAACCGATCACGTTTTGGCAGAACGCAGAGTCGAGTGCCTGATCGAACGGGCGGCCGTCCGGGAAGGTGCCGAGGCGGCAGTTCGCTTCGTTTGCCAACAGGAACGTCGAGCTCAACTGGGACGAGGCATCCTCGAGGTTGATCTTGTAGTAGTCCGAGGTGATCGACAGGTTGTCGTTGACATCCCAGACGAAGCCGACGGTGAGCGACTCACCTTCTTCTTCCTTGAGGAGCGGGTTGCCCGCGATCGTGGTCTGCGCGGTGTAGCGAGACGGATCGTTGGCCGCGGCCGCGCACTGAGCGAGCGTACGAGGACCAAGGGTCGCCGTGGGACCCACGCCGGCGCGGCACGCGTACTGGTCGGTGATACCCGAGAAGGACGCTGCGCCCTCGGCGAAGATGAGCTGCATATCCGGCGCGCGGAAGCTGGTGCTCAGGTTGCCGCGGAGGAGGAAATCTTCGACGGGCCGCCACTCGAGACCGATCTGGTAGGTGACCGCATCGTCGACCGCCGAGATGTCGTCGTACTTGTCCCAGCGGCCGGCGAGGGTCGCCGTGACAGTCGAGAGCAACGGCACGCGCATTTCGAGGCCCGCGGCCACGCGATCACGGGTACCGATGGTTCGGCCCGAGCTCACGAGGTTGTACACGGTCTGCGCATCGATCGGGCGCAGCGGGTTGAGGCGCGGATCGCTGCGCAGATCAACCGACTGGGAACCCGACTCGAGCACGGCCGCGAAACCCAGCGGGCCGTTCGGCAGCGTGAAGAGTTCGCCCGACACCGTGAAGTTCAGCGTCTCCGAGCTCGTGTCCGCGATATTGTTGACGCGAGTGGAGACCGACCGGTACTGCTCCGCCGTGAACGGCGTGGTGTACGCCGCTCGGTTGAGCGTGTGGATCGGGAAACCGGAGATGAATCCCTGACGGGGGCCGAGGAAAAGATCGTGAACCGCCTGCGCGAGCAAACGGGGACGGTCTTGCAGGTAGTCGTACTGCGAGCGCATGTAGGTGAGTTCGTACTCGTAGTCGCTGAACAGCGAGCCCTTCACGCCAGCCGTGATGTCGTAGGTTTCTTCGTCGAACAGGGTCGACACCGCCTCAGGGCCACCGAGCTCGAACGGGTTGAAGACGCGCTGCAACTGGATCAGCGTGCCGAACGAGGGATCGAAGTAGGCGGACGTGGTGCCGCCCGAGGACGTCCGATTGAACGGATCGCCTGAAGTGCCCCAGAACTCCGTACCGCTCGAAGCCTTCGCATCGGACTTGTAGTACGTGAAGCCGCCGAAGAGCTGCGTATTTTCGGTGAGATCGAAGGTGGCGTTCAGGTAGGCCGAGTAGAACTTGTAGTAGTTCGAGATCGAGCGCGAACCCGGCTGCGTGAAGGAACCGCACCAATTTCCACGGACCGTCGGAACGCCGGGCGTCGGACGCGAGTAACCGTAGGTATTGCAGAGGTCATCCGAGAGCGGAAGGATGTTCTGGTTCGTGGTCGGGCGTCCGCCGTTGACGTCGAGCGCCACGAGCGACAAGCCCGGGTTCACAAACGTGCCAAGCGGGCCGTTGCGCGTATCCGCGAACTGTTTGCGCTGCGTGCCGAACACCGGATCCGACTCGCTGTATTGCAGGGCGTACACGGCGCTCCAACGATCGCCCGTGCGACCGCCGGTGTATGTGAAATTGTAGTTGCCGCCGCCGCCTTCGTCGGTGGCACCGCCCGAGAGCGTGACCTGATTACCATCAAAACCCTTGCGCGTGATGATGTTCACCACACCCGCCACGGCGTCGGCACCGTAAATGGCCGAAGCGCCGCCGGTGAGAATTTCGATGCGCTCGATTGCCGAAGACGGAATCGCGCGAACGTTCACGACGTTGTTGTCGCGGTTGTACGGCTGCGGGTACTGCGCCGGACGACGACCGTTGATCAGCGTGAGGGTGTAGCCCGGACCGAGGTTGCGAAGGTTGACCACCTGCGCGTTCGGCGAGAAGCCCGTGACGGCGAGGTCGCCCGTGAACGAACTCGTCGTGTTCTGGCTGAGCGTCTGCAGCGCATCGGCCACAGTCTGGAAGCCTTCTTTCGCGATGTCTTCGTTGGTGAGAACGACGACCGGCGAAGCGCCGTCCGTCACAGCGCGCTTGATGCGCGAGCCGGTGACGACAACTTCCGCGAGACCTTCGTCTTGCGCCGTCGACGTGGTCGACGACGATTGCGGAGCGGCCAACGCCGCCGCGCTTGCGAGCAAGCCCGCGACGCAAGACGCGATCACGGTTGAACGACTGACAGTGTGCATGCAGTGCCCTTCCCTTTAACTCTTAATTTATTTACGAAACTGAACGGGGTTGCTGACGCAACCGCGAGTGCCTAAGTAAACACGAAAACCGCGCGGCGCTCAAATTCTGCTGTGGCGCAAGTGCAACGCAA
>JBIJCL010000019.1:0-12898 GCA_044344725.1 Steroidobacteraceae bacterium
TTTGCGCGAGCCCCTGTCGCGGCGCGAGGGTTGAGTTACCTGATATCGCGCGTCACGCGTACGAGCTGTTTGCCGACATTGCGCCCCTCGAAGAGCCGGATCAGGGCCGCGGGCATCTGTTCGAGTCCCTCGAGGATGTCCTCCTGATAGGTCAGTTTGCCCGCCGCAATCCAGTCGGCGAGCTGCGCTTCGGCGCGTTCGAATCGCTCGCTCATTTCATAGATGAAAAAGGCTTCCATGCGCGCCATTTTTTTGAAGATGGCGAAGGCATTCTTGAGCGCATAGGGTCGTTCGACGCCGTCGATGTATTGCGAGATCGCCCCGCAGAGTACGACTCGAGCATGACGCCGGAGGTGTGCGAGCCCCGCATCGAGCGTCTCTCCGCCCACGTTGTCGAAGAACACATCGAGGCCGGTCGGAAAGAGTTCGCCGATACGCTGCTCGACGTTCTCCGATTTGTAGTCGATGGCCGCGCGATAGCCGAGCGAACTCGTCAGCAACGCGCATTTGTGCGCTGAGCCTGCAATACCAACTGCTTCGGCGCCGAGATTGCGCGCGATCTGTCCCCCGTTGGAGCCGACACCTCCCGCAGCGCCGGACACCAGCACTTGGTCGCCGGCCTTCACCGCGCCGATGTCGACGAGACCGAGATAGGACGTGAAACCCGTCAGGCCAAGAACACCGAGTGCCGTGGAGACCGGAGCGACGCGTTGGCGCACCTTGAACATGAGGTAATACGGCGAACCGTCGGCGATGGCGTAGCGTTGCCAGCCCATCTTGCCGTGGACGATCTCGCCTACACGCCAATCCGGGTTTCTCGATTCGACGATCCGTCCGACGCCGCGTCCATGCATGACATCGCCGAGTTCGAGCGGCCGCTCGAATTTTTCGGTGTTCAACATGTAACCACGCATCACCGCGGCCACGCCGAGGTAGAGCACCTCGATGAGGAACTCGCCCTCTGCGAGAGCACGCAACGGTGACTCGATCAGTCTGAAGTCGCTTTCTTTCACCGCGCCGACGGGTCTTGCGGCGAGTACCCACTGGGTATTCATGGTCACAGCGAGCGCCCTCGCGTCTCAGGGACGATCCAGAGCGCGAGTACGAAGGCCGTTCCCATCACTGCGACGGGATACCAAAGACCCGCGAGCACGTCGCCCGAGCGTGCGACCAGCCACGCGGCCGTCAGTGGCATGAAGCCCCCGAACCATGCGCTCGTGATGTGGTACGGCACTGAGAGCGCGGTGTAGCGGATACGGGTCGGGAAAACCTCGGCGAGGAACGTTGCGCCCGGTCCGCAGGTGAGGCCCGCGCCGACGATCATGATGAGGATCAGCGCGATCAGTTTGACGTGGGTGGAGTCGAGATCGGAAATGGATTCGAGGCGCGTGACCGCTGACTTGTCGGGATACCCGGCGTCGGCTAAGGCCTGTTGTAGACGCTCCCGATCGAAGCCTTCGATCCGGAGGTCTCTCACCGTGATGACGAGCTCCGAACCTTCGAACGGTGGAGCGTTGGAATAGGAGATTCCACGCTTGGCGAGGTAGTCGCGCGCACGGGTGGCGTCATCGAGCTCGGCGGCGCTCGCAAACGGATCGAAGCGGGTCGGTGCAGCATGGACGCTAACGGGTGCTGTGATTTGTACGGTCGCGAGCGTCGGGTTGCCGACCGAAAGTAGCCCCGAGTACACCGGCATGATCGAGAGCGCCGAAATCAACATGCCCGCGAGTATGACCGGCCGCCGTCCGATGCGATCGGCGAGGCTGCCTGCGACGACGAAGGTCCCCATGCCAATCAGCAAGGCTCCAACGATGAGTACCGAGGCCGTGGCGTTGTCGATGAACAGTGCCGTCTGCAGGAACACCAAAGAATAAAACTGCGCCGTATACCAGCTGAGAGCCATGCCGGCAGCCACGACGAGCGCCGCTGCCATCGGTTTTCGGTGCTCGGCGCCGAGCAAGGTCTCGCGGATGGGTGCGCGGGCGAGGCCGCCCTCGCGCTTCAGTTTTTCGAAGAGCGGTGACTCCGAAATTTGTAATCGAATATAGACCGACAGACCGAGCAAGATCACCGACACCAGGAACGGGATGCGCCAGCCCCACTCGCGGAACGCCTCTTCGCCGAGGGCATATCGGCAGCCGAGGATGACGAGCAAAGACAGGACGAGCCCGAGCGTCGCGGTCGTCTGGATCCAGCTCGTGAAATAACCGCGGCGATTCGGGTCGCTGTGCTCGGCCACGTAAATCGCGGCGCCCCCATACTCGCCGCCGAGTGCGAGACCTTGGACGAGTCGAAGCGCCACGAGCAGTGCGGGTGCCCACCAGCCGATGACGTCGAAGGTCGGAATGAGACCAACCAACGCGGTGGAGAGCCCCATCAGCACGATGGTGATGAGGAAGGTTTGTTTGCGACCCACGCGATCGCCGAGGCGTCCGAAGAGCAGTGCACCGAGCGGCCGAATCGCAAAGCCTGCGCCGAAGGCGGCGAGACTCGCGAGCAGCGCCGCCGTTTCGTTGCCCGGCGGAAAGAAGAGAGCGCCGAAAAACGTGACCAGGCTGCCATACAAGAAGAAGTCGTAGAACTCGAACACCGTTCCCGTGGAGGAGGCGACCACGACTCGAGTCATTGGTGTGCTTTGGGGGGTGCTCATGTTCATGTAGAGGCGACGCAGCGCGATTGTAGGCTGAATTCAGCAGGGTCCGGATACACTCGAAATCATGACCACCACGAGCTCACCGATCCGGCGCGGCTATCTCGACGGACCCACAGGACAGATCCACTACCGTCGTTGCGTGGGTCGGGCGGCAGGGGGAGAGACGGGTGAGCCGCTCGTGTTGCTCCACCAATCGCCCTTGTCTTCGACTCAGTTCGAGGCGGTGATGCCGGCGCTCGCGGCGGCGGGCTTCGATGTTCTGGCCCTCGACATGCCGGGTTTCGGGATGTCGGATGTGGCTGCCGAGGGAGCGACCCTCGAAGATTTCGCGAGCATCATTTCTGCGGGACTACGCGCGATGGGTTGGACAAGCGCGAACCTCGTCGGTCATCACACGGGCGCCGTACTTGGTGCCGTGTTTGCAGCGGCGTATCCGAAAGCCGTGCGCAAGCTCGTGCTCAATGGTTTCCCTCTGCTCGGCAAAGCCGAGCGCGATCACTTCGCGACATTTTATTTCGGGCCGAAAGATCCCAAACCCGATGGGTCTCATCTGCTCATCGCTTGGGAAAACCGTCTGCGCTCGACGCCGGGTTGGAGTGATATCCGACTGATGCATCGATACACGGTCGAGGCGCTGCATCGTGACGGCAGCAACTGGCGGGCATTCCCGCTCGTGATCTCCGCCGATCTGGAGGCCGTGCTGAAGCGCATCGTGGTGCCGACGCTGATGTTCACCAATACCGGTGAAGACTTGTATGCCGCCACGAAGCGTGCACAAGCCTTGCGTCCCGATTTCTTTGCCTACGCCGAGTTGCAGGGCGGCTCCCACGACATCATCGACGAGCAGCCTGAGAACTGGGTTCGAGCGATCGTGGACTATCTTCGCGCCTGATCGCGTTCGAGCCTGATCGGTCGGCTCAGGCGCGTTGCAGTCCCGGCCGACCATCCTCGATGGCGAAACGCGCAAGCGATTGCGCCGTCGCCTCAGGTTCGCGCACCGAGGCGTAACCGATGAGCTCCGCCTCGAGTCTCGCCGGCGTGAGGGTCAGACGCGCATATCCCCGATAAGCGCCGCTGGCAAAGAGTACGTCGGTTGCATCGGGACGGTTGTAGACCTCCATCACTTTTTGGGGCGGCGGCCCAGACGTGATCGATGTGGTGACGATTTCGCTCGCGATGAGCGGTGAGCCCGTGTCGTGGGAGACGATGCGCTGATCCGCGACGATGAAGGCGTGGATATCGCCGCCGAGCATCACGGGATTTTTGCAGCGGCTCGCGGCAACTGATTCGAGCATACGGCGTCGCGCAGCCGGGTAGCCCGCCCAGCTGTCGCTCCAGTGTTGTTGTCGCGGACCTGGGTCTTCATCGACCAAGGTCATCACGACACCTTGTGCGATGAAGTTCCAGCGCGCCTTCGAGGCGCGCAGCTGTCCGTCGATCCAGCGCTCTTGAGTAGCGCCGAGCATGCTACGCGACTCGTCATTCCAGCTGGGGCACGCATCGACGTACACACGCGAGCCACCGCCTAGTCTTGGCGGAGTCGGGCAAACCTGCGGTGAGCGGTATTGCCGCTCGTCCAGCATGTGGATGGCCAAGAGATCGCCGAGTGTGCGCGACATGTAGAGCTGCATGTCGTTGCCACGCGGCAGCGCCGAGCGTGGCAACGGCATGTGTTCCCAGTACGCCTGGTAGGCCGCAGCGCGTCGGGTGGCGAATCCCTCCTGGCCATCCGGGTGTTCGGCGATCAAGCCTGCGTAATCGTTATCGACTTCGTGATCGTCGTGAGTGACGAGCCAAGGGCAGTGGGCGTGCGCTGCGCGCAGGACTGGATCGCTGCGATACCACGCGTAACGGACCCGATAATCATTGAGCGTCTTGCATTCGCCGGTGTCGTGTCGGCGTACGGGAGAGCCAGTATTGCCCTCGTAGATGTAATCGCCTACGTGAACGATGAGATCGGTGCCGCGCTCCATCATGTGGGAGTAAGCGTGGAAATAGCCTTGCTCGTAGTGCTGGCAGCTCGCTACGGCGATCTGCAGCGGCGCCTGTCGTTCTCCGAGCGGTGAGGTCCAGGTTCGACCGACGGGGCTGACATAGTCGCCGGCCCTGAAGCGATAGAAATAGTCGCGGCCGGGCTTGAGACCTCGCACTTCGAGATGCACGGAATGTGCAAAGCGCGCCTCGGCTCTCGTGACGCCCGACTGCACGGCTTTCGCGAAGTTGGCGTCCTCCGCAATCTCATAGTGCACGGCGTAATCGTACTCGCCGAGATGTTCCTCGGGATGGGTCGGTGCTGTGGCGAGTCGAGTCCAGAGCACCATGCCATCGCTTACGGGATACCCGGAAGCGACACCCAGCATGAACGGATCACTCTTGAACTTCGGGCGACGCGCTGACTGCTGGGTGGCGCCCCACGCGGGTATTCCGAATGAGGAGCCGGCGAGTGCTGCCGAGAGCAGGGTCGCGGAGAGAAAATCACGACGGTCTGTCATGACTGCCTAGTGTAGTCGTCGACATGCTAGTTTTTGAGTCGAGTTTTCGGGAGTGTTGCGATGACCCAGCCTGCTGCGCCCCTTGATCCCATGACGCCAAGGCAAGATGGACGTCCCGTTTTGTGCGAGCCTCTTGCCGGCATCACTCTGGCGTCGGCCGACCTCGAGCAATGTCGCCGTTTTTACGGCGGCGCCTTGGACCTTCGCACCGACACCGTTCGTTGGTCCGGAGAGGCTGCGCAGCGACTCGCGCGTCACTGGGGGATCGCGTCTCACGACGGCCTCGAGATGTTGCTCCTGACTCGGCCGGGGCTGCCCGAAACCATTACCGTGCGTATCGTACGCATCGCGGCTGAACGCCCGACGTCGCGCCCGGGTCTCGATTGTCGTTTCGACGGTCCGCTCGGCCTCGGCGTTCCGGTCAGAGGCCTGGCGCGGCGGCACGCCATCGTCGAGGCCTACGGATTCAAGGCCAACGCCGGGATCACCACGATGACTTTTCCGCGACCCGACGGTACGACCTACGACATCGGTGAGACGCAGTGGATCGCTCCCGATGACCTGATGGTTCCGGGTGTCGATCGCGCCCACTTGCATCCGGTCGGACCGATCGATACGGCCTTTGGCATCGGCGGTCCGAGTTACTCGAGTGCGTTGGTCAGCGATGCCGATCGGCACGGTGAATTCCTCGACGGCGTACTCGGCTACGAACTACGTCGAGAGTTCACCTTCGAGAGCGAGGGCCCGCAGGGAGGCATGAAGTTGGCGAAAGGCGTTCGCATCCGCTTCCAACAATGGTTTGCACCAGGCTCCCGAACAGGTTATCTCGTCATCATGCAGTTGCTGTCCGAGAGTCTCCGCGCGCCCAATGGGCTCGGCTTGAAGAACCGAGGCATCGGGCTATGGTCGTTCCCGACCTTCAAGTTCGAGGAAGTTCAAGATCGCGCGGCGCGTCTTGCGGTGCCCGTGCTGAGCGCACCGGCGGAGATCGACGTGCCAGGTATCGGGCGTCAGCGCTCCATGGTGATCGCCACGCCCGATGGTTTCCCCATCGAGATCGTCCAATGCTGATTCGTGCGGGACTCGCCGTGGTGTCGTTGTCGCTCGGGGCGTGTACGACACCGGATATTCTCGATTGCCAAGCGGCCAACGGTCTTACGCCCGATTGTCGTTTTCAAAATCCGGAGGACTTCGCCAAGAGTCCGAGTGGTGTCGCCCTCATCATCAGTGAAATGGGGCAGGGCAGTCTTGAGTCGCGCTCCGGACGACTCGTCGCCTATGTGCCAAACGACGAGAGTGGTGGCGATATTCGCGTGCTGTGGCCGCGAGCCTCGTCGCCCTCGGTGGTGACGCCTGTTGCCCCTGATGCGGCCGCGCTGGGCGACCCCGACTGCCCCGCGCTCGAGGCGGAGCGATTCGTCCCCCATGGCATCAACGCCCGGCGTCTCGATGACGGTCGACACGTGTTATACGTCGTCAATCACGGTGCTCGAGAGTCGATCGAGATCTTCGAAATCTTTGATGATGGGCGGGAGGTCGCCCTTGAGTCACGTGGCTGCGTGCTCGCTCCGCCCGATGCGACGACCAACGATGTCGTCGTGCTCGCTGACGGCGGGTTTCGGGTCTCCGATAGTTTTCGTCGCAGCGAGAACACCATCGTTTCGGGATTGCGCATGCGCTATGGGTCGCATCGACCGGGTTTTGCATGGGAGTGGCGACCGGGCCGAGGGTATTCGCGCATCGCTGGCAGCGAGACGGCCTATGCCAACGGCATCGAGTCCTCGTCGGACGGACGCTTCGTCTACCTCAACGGCTATTTCGAAAACGCGCTCATCAAGGTCGACACCTCAACCGGCCAGCGCGTGGGCGAGGTTTCGGTGATGGGGCCGGACAACGTCACGTGGACCGATGATGGAATGCTGCTCGTCGCCTCCCACCATGCCGGCACGTTCGATCTGCTCAAGTGCCTCGGCATCGAGCGCGGTAATTGCGGCTTTCGATTTCAGATCGTCGAGGTCGATCCGGAAACGCTGGTCTCGCGCGTCGTCCTCGATCAGGAGGGCGCACCGATCGGTGCGGTGACCGTCGCAATGCCGTTCAAAGGCCGGCTGTATCTCGGTACCTTCGCGGGTGACCGTATCGCATGGCGTTGATTGCGTGACGCTGACGCCGCCAACGCAAGATCGGGCGGAGGGTTATGTCACCGAGCTTCCATACACGCTCGGTTATTACCCCGAACTCGACCCGCGTCGAGTTCGCGAGACGCTCGCGGCGGCGGGTGTCGCGATTGCGCCCATCCGTCGCGCGTGTGAGCTCGGTTTCGGTCGAGGTCTGAGTCTCGCCATCCACGCCGTCGCCGGCGATGCGGAGTGGTGGGGCAACGATTTACTGCCACGACATGTCGAAGAGCTCGAGACACTCACTCGCGGACTCACGAACCGTATTCATGTGTCCGCGGAGACCTTCGCGGAGTTTTGTGAGCACACTGATTTTCCCGCGTTCGACTTCATTGCGCTGCACGGCGTGTGGAGCTGGATCTCCGAGAGAAATCGCCAACTCATCAAAGCATTCATCGACCGACAGCTCGCAGGCGGCGGCGTGCTTTATCTCTCGTACAACACCCGTCAGGCCTGGGGTTCGGTATGGTCTCTTCGAGAGTTCCTCGTTGCCGAAGCCGCAAAGCCCGAGCTC
The DNA here is from genome assembly GCA_044344725.1 of Steroidobacteraceae bacterium. Classification (GTDB taxonomy): domain Bacteria; phylum Pseudomonadota; class Gammaproteobacteria; order Steroidobacterales; family Steroidobacteraceae; genus UBA964. The sequence goes on from JBIJCL010000019.1 coordinate 7,837, forward strand.
GCTTCGAGAGCCTTGCCCGATCGGATCGAAGCGGCACTCGTCGCTGCGCAGCAAGCGGTGGCTCGCGATCTCCCGCCTGCTCGGGACGATCCGGCGTTCGAGAAACATCTGCGCAAGATTCGGCATCAGTCCAAGGCTTACCTCGCCCACGAGTATTTCAATCGTGACTGGGTCCTGTTCGACGAGACCGATCTGTCCGAGACGTTCGGACCGCTCGGGCTCGAGTATGTGACCCAGGCGAACGGCGTCACGGAGAGCACGGGTTTCCGGCGAGATCTTTGGGTGAGAGGGCGGGCGACTCGAGGCGGGGCGAAGGCGTGCACGGCTTCGCCAACTCAACCGGTCAATCGCGCAGCGGTTCGCGAACTCAACATCCGTTTACTTCGACGCGCCCTCGATGAGCCTTATCTCAGCACGCTCGCCTCGCCCGAGACGGGTGGCGGTATCGAACTCGGGTGGCGCACGTTGCTCGCGCTCGGCGCCTGGCGCGAGGGTGCACGTGATGCCGCGTCGATCGCCGCCAGCGTCGTCTCGACGCTGAGCCGTCTCGGACACCCGTTCGTGCACGAGGGCGTAGTCATCAAAGATCCGGCAGAGGTGTCTTCGATGCTGCGTCGCGAGGCGGAGTCGTTCCTCGAGACGAGATTGCCGAAGCTGAGGGTGCTATTGAGTTAGAAGCTCAGTAGTACGACGGCGAGTGCCGTTCCGAGAGCCGGTACGATCACCGTCAGCGCTCCGAGCGCTGGGTAGGCAGCCGCATAAGACTCCTTGCAGATTCCCCGTAGGGTCGTAACGACGTAGCCGTTGTGCGGCAACGAGTCGAGCGCGCCGGAGGAAATCGAAACCACCCTATGGAGACTTTCCGGTTGCACACCGAGGTCTATGTAGTGCGGGGCGATCAACGGCAGTGCGATGCTCTGACCGCCGGATGCGGAGCCCGTCAAGCCGGCGATGACAGACACGGCAATCGCGGCTCCGATGAGTGGCTCGCCCGGCAGGGAGGTCATCGCTGCAACGGCCGCTTGAAATCCGGGTGTCAGTTTGGCGATGGCGCCGAATCCCACAACCGCAGCCGTGTTCGCGATGGCGATCAGAGCGCCGAGCGCGCCCCCGGCGGCGGCCTCAGAGTAACGGCCCGACAACTGGGCCAGATTCAGCACAATGGCTGCGACCACCCCGAGCCCCAGAGCGAGGATGAGCGCCGATTCTTTGAGCGAATCATGCCAAACGAACGACACCAGCAAGACCACTAACAGAGGTACTGCGCCCCGCCACAATGCTGGAAGTTCGCGTGTCGTGGACGGTACGGGATCATCTGCGCGAGGGGAGAAGGATTCGCCGCCCGCCACGGCGCGTCGAATCATCGCGCGAAGCCAAATGTAGCCCCCGAGTGCCATCGAGATCGCGACGATCAGGCTCACCTCGGCTGCAGCGTAAGGCGTAGTGCCCAGATACTTGATGGGGATCCAGTTCTGAATCTCCGGTGATCCGGCCGAGGTCATGGTGAACGTGACGGAGCCGAAGGCGAGTGCCGCGGGAATGAATCGACGCGGCAGGTTTGCCACTTTGAAGAGCGACAGAGCCATCGGGAATACCGAGAACGCGACGACGAACAAAGATACGCCGCCGTAAGTCAGCACGGCGCACGCGAGCACGACAGCGAGCGGCGCGTGCTTCGCGCCGGTGCGTCGGACGATCCACGAGGCGACCGAATCGGCGGCGCCACTGGCTTCCATGACTTTGCCGAAGAGTGATCCCAGCAAAAACATGAAGAACCAGGTTTGGATGAATCCGACAAAACCGCCCATGTAGGCGGTCGTAAATGCGGGTGCATCCGCGGTGGCCAGCGTCGGGAAGGGTGCGATGCCACTCGTCGCGGCTACGAAAAGTGCGCACAAGGGTGCTGCGATCAGCAGCTCGACGCCCCTGATCGTCAAATAGATGAGCAGCGCGAGACCTGCGATGAGACCGATGAAGCTCAACATATCAATCGAGTATGCCTGAGGAGGGTAGCGGTTGATCGTTCGTCAGGAACGAGAGGATGTTGTCGAGAGACTGATCGACCGTAGGTTGCATAGGGGTAAAGCTCGGCTCCATTCCCGGAATCATCAGGAATGCGTCGAAGTGCTGGCCTTTGGCGACCTCGAGAAACCGGAACTTCGAATTGTTTGCGGCAGCTCGCTCGGCATAACGACGCGAGGTGTGAGCAATCGGAATGAGGCCGTCACCGCTTCCGTGAAGCACGATGACGGGACGGTTTCCTGGTTTGCCGCGAATCGCGAGGCGCTTCGTCGCGACGGCAACTTGTGACGCAACGTCCCTCAAGCACTTGGCTGTGTCATAAGAGTTCGCCGGTTCACTCGAGGTAAGCCCTTGCGCATCGACTCGTACGAGGTTGATTCCCGCAGTCGGTGCGATACCCGTGCCATCACTGAAGAGGCTGGCTCGTTCCGCACTGGTCAGAGCGCGGGGTCGGCCACTGGCGTCGGTCGCGGCAAAGCCGAGCCCGCAAACCGGTTGGGTCAGCGCTCTCCGAAGATAATTTTGAGCATAGGTCGCAGCGACCGAGGTCCACAAGCCGAACTGCAGGTTGACGGCGCCCAGGCGCAGCGCTGAGGGCTCGATACCGCTGTCGAGCAGGCGCTGTCGCGCAGCGTTCGCGCGAGAGCTCGTATCGGTTCCCGAGATCCATCCGTCCTCGGTCAGGCGCTGGCACCAATCGGAGTATCGCGCGCGATTCATGCCAATCACCATGCCAAGAGGAATCTCTGCGAGATTCTCCGCGAGCACGGCACAAGGCTGGAGCATCGCATGGAGAGTGGCGTAGTCGTAGAGCGAGGGGGATCCCTGAAGATGGACGTTTGGCTCCGACGCCACGGCGCCATCAAAAAATTTGCCGTCGTCGGCTTCAAGGGCCTGAAGCACCGCTGCGCCGCCGTTCGAGATTCCGGCTGCGATGATCAGTGTATTGGACGGCGTGAACGGCTTGCTTTGCGGAAACTCGGTGCTGAGGAGCTGCAGAGCGTGCTTGCCCGAGCGGAGCAGCATGCGGCCCCAGTTGGCTTCACTGTCGAGGGCGGTATGGGCGTGCGCAATCTGAAGCGCATGGGCGAACGGTGTATCAATCTTTGGCGCGGATTCGATGCGCCCCGTGGCCGTGACTTGCCATCCATTCGTCGAGTCTGCGACCCGCATGCCCAGGCCCTTATCGTCGCTCACGACGGCGCAGCCGCGCCGCAGACCCCATTGACCGACCGTCGGCAAACTGCCGTAGATACCGCGTGATCCGGACGCGGCAGTCACGAGTAGACAGGGTTTCTTCGGATCGAAGGTTGCTGGAATCTGCAGCAGAAATGAGGATCCTGGCACGCCGCCGCCCGAGCCGACGTGGGCGATGTACTCGACGCCCGCGACCCGGATATCGATTCCGTACGACCAGCGTCGAAGGTCAACGAGTGCGCGCCAATTTTGGTGTATCGCGCGCCGGCGTCGCTCTGTCCACTCGGTGAGGCGCTCCGGATCTGCGCCAGTTGGTGGTGTCGCAAGGCCGGCAGCTCCGAGCCCTGCCGTCAGCAGATCATCGTCCTTGCCGTCGAAGACAAAACGCTCGGGCGGCTCGAGATAAGGACTGCCGGCGTCGGCTCGGTCCGTCGAGAGAGCCGTTGCAGCAAGGAGTAGGGCGCCAACTGAGGTAACGGTTTTGGAGGAGCGTCGAGCGACGCCGTTTTCAGGCGACCTGGGTTTCGAGATGGGCATGGGTTTTCCGCAGCTCCCTCTTGAGGATCTTACCGTTGGGGTTGCGGGGCAGGGTATCGATCAATGCGACGCCTGCCACGCGCTGCTGACGCCCCACCCGAGAGTTGATCCACTCTCTCAACTCCGTGGCGAGTGCCTCGTTTTTCACGGTGCCGTCGCGCGGGACGACGATTGCGTAAGGGGTCTCACCCCATTTCGCGCTCTTGATGCCGATCACCGCGATTTCGGCAATCGCCGGGTGGGATACGGCTACGGATTCGATATCGGCAGGGAAAATATTTTGACCACCGGAGATGATCATGTCCTTCTTGCGATCGACGATGTAGAGATAGCCCTGATCGTCGAGCCGGCCGATATCGCCGGTGCGCAGCCACGCGCGCCCGTGTTCGTCGATCCAGGTGCTCTCGGCATTGGCTTGTGGGCGCCGGTAGTAGCCCGTCATGGTGATATGTCCGCGCGAGACGATTTCACCGCTCCCGCCGGGTGCGACGGGACGATCGAAGTCGTCGATGATGCAAATATCGGTGCCGGGCAGAGGTTTGCCCACCGACAACTCGCGACCCTCGGCGTCTTCGGGGTCGAGCGTGGTGATCACGCCCTCGGTCAATCCATAGAGTTCGATGAACGCGCAGCCAAAGTCGCGTAGCGCGCGACGCTTGATAGGCAGCGTCAGGGGCGAGCCGCAACACATCAGCGCACGTAGCGAACTCATGTCCGTCTTGCCGAATTGCGGCCACTCGAGCAGCCGTTGCACGATGATGGGTACCAGTGAGCCGTGAGAGATTCGGCGAGTCTCGATGGTGCGAAACACTTTTTCCGGATCGAATCGTCGCTCGATGACGAGTGTGCCGCCCACCACGAAGGTGCTCAGCATGCTCACCCAGCTGATATTCGAGTAGAGCCCGATCGGGCATAGCGTGATGGCACGAGAGTCGTAGCGCAGTGCCAGAGCAATGGAGATGGCCCAGGCCATCCGGCGGCGGTGATCGTGAGTGATGCCTTTCGGTATTCCCGTCGTGCCCGAGCTGTAGATGATGTTGCAGAGGTCTTCTGGTGCAACCTGCAGGGTCTCGATTTCAGCCTCGATATTCGCCTCGACCGGCTGCGTGAGCCAGTCACCATAGCGATGCCACGGTCCGGGCAGGGTCGTACCGTCATCCATTCCCGTCGCGCTGATCCAAAGGCGAACCTTCGCGTGTCGAGCGGGGTGAAGTCCGACCCTGTAAGTGTCACTGACGATGACGGCGGACGCCTCGCAATCGTCGATCATCGCCGCCATCGATTCCGGTGCGACAGAGACGTTGAG
>JBIJCL010000252.1:0-3484 GCA_044344725.1 Steroidobacteraceae bacterium
CGCGGAAATCACGGAGAAACGGTTGCGACCGTTCTTCTCGCGCCTGATGTCACACGCCGCCGGCGGCTGATCTAAAGCAGATCGCGCAATCGGTACCAGAGCATCGCGAGCACCAGCGCCGGGCGGCGCAGCGCCGTTCCGCCTGGGAAATCCCGATGCTTGATGCGTGCGAAGACATCGAATCGATCGTGGGTGCCGCCGATGGCCTCGGCCAGCAGTTTGCCGGCGATGCCCGTGAGCGCGATGCCATGCCCGCTGAAGCCTTGAACGAAGTAGACGTCGGGTTCCAGGCGACCGAAATGGGGCGCTCGGTTGAGGGTGATGTCGACGAGCCCTCCCCAGGCGAAGTCGATCTTGGTGTCTGCCAACTGGGGAAATACTTTGAGCATCCGGGCGCGCGTCGCCCGACGCGTACCGAGGGGGTCGAGTCCCGAATAGCTCACGCGTCCGCCGAAGAGCAGCCGATGATCGGATGACCTGCGGAAATAATCGATGACCCAATTGATATCGGTGACCGCCGCGTTGTTGGTGATGAGCGCTGCGGCGCGCTCGGCACCGAGTGGCTCGGTGGCGACGATGTAGGTGCCGACGCCGATGATCTTTCGGGCCAGCGCAGGTGCGAGAGGGCCGAGCCACGCGTTCCCGCAAAGTGCGATCGATCGACAGCGTACGAGGCCGCGCTCCGTGCGAACGAGCAGATGGGAATTCGAGGGAGCAGTCGATGACCTGACCGATGACGCTCGTCGGTAGTCGAGCGCCCGCGAGCGCTCGAAAATCTTCGCTCCGGCTCGCTCGGCGGCGGCGGCGAGGCCCAAGGTGTACTTGAGCGGATGAAGGTGACCGCAGGCCGAGTCGTAGGTGCCGGCGATGTATCGATCAGAGGCGATCAGGCTCTGCACTTCGGCGCGCTCGACCATGCGCAAGGAGTCGTATCCGTATCGCGCATGGGCGGTGTCCACATCCTCCCGCAACTCGCGTTCCTGGCGCGGTTTCAGCGCGACGTGCATCTGTCCTGCCACGTAATCGCAGTCGATCCGGTGTCGATCGATGAGTTCACGCTGAAGCGCCAACGCCTCGACCGTCATGCCCCAGATGCGACGTGCATCGCCAGCGCCGACCAAAGATTCGAGTTTGCTTTGTCCGCAGGCGACACCCGTGATCGCTTGCGCACCGCTACGGCCCGAGGCGCCCCAGCCGATGAGTTCGGCCTCGAGCAGGACGACCCGATAACCGCGCTCCGCGAGGTGCAGGGCGGTCGAGCAGCCCGCGATGCCGCCGCCGACGACGCAAACGTCAGCGTCGATGTCGTGGGCGAGTTCGGGTCTCGACGCAGTGGTCGCCGTGTTCGACGCATACCACGAGGCGACATGCGCGCTCATCGGCAGGTCAGATCGCGCCGAGATACCACTGCATCTCGAGTGGCGTCAGGTAGGAGTTGAATTCGTCGAGTTCGCCTTGCTTGACCTTGGCGTAGTGATCCCGGAACGGTCGACCGAGATAGCTCGCGGCGAAGTCGCTGCGTGCAAAGCGTTCGATGGCGCTCGCCCAATGCAGCGGCAGGCGTTCGCCGGATTCCCGATAGGCATTACCGCGGATCGGAGCGCTGGGTTCGATTCCCTCGGCGATGCCGTGGTGGATCCCAGCGAGCACCCAGGCCGTGACGAGATACGGGTTTGCATCGGCTCCTGCGAGTCGGTGCTCGACGCGACGGTTTCGATCGTCGCTCAGCGGAATGCGTACCCCGGTGCCGCGATTGTTGATGGACCACGACGGTATCAGCGGAACATAGGCTTCGGTTCGGAAGCGACGATAGGAGTTCGGCCCGGGCGCGCAGATCGCCATGCCGTCGGCGAGCGTGGCGAGCATGCCTCCAATGGCATGGCGCAAGGCCGGACTCTCGATACCGTGATGGGGCGCATCGTCGGCGGCCGCCGCGGGATCGGGGCAGGAGAAGATATTGTGGCCTGCAGCATCGAGCAGGCTCACATGCACGTGCAGACCGGAGCCCGCCATATCGCGATAGGGTTTTGGCAGGAAGGTGGCGTCCCAGCCTTGCTCACGGGCGACACTGCGCACCACGCGCTTGAATCGCATGGCTTCGTCGCAGGCGAGCAGTGCATCGGGTCGATGCTCGAGATTCACCTCGAATTGTCCCGGACCGTATTCCGCGAGTGCACTCGTCGAGGGCAGACCCTGCAGACGTGCCACTTCGTCGATGCGTGAGAGCACCTTCGAGAATTCGTTGAGATCGGTCATCGAATTGATCTGGGTGCGGAATTCACGGCGGCCTGCGATGGGCAGGGGCGGCGGTTGCGGCATGCCGCCTTCGAGGCGCTCGCGGTCTATGAAATAAAACTCGTACTCGAGCGCGATCACCGGCGTGAGGTTGAGTCGATGGAATCGATCGAGCACTCGCGTCAATACATGTCGCGGGTCGGCGAAGAACGGGCGTCCATCGGGTTCGAACATCGCGACCTGGACTTGCGCAACCTCACCCGTTTGCCAAGGAACGGGCACCAGAGAGCCGGGCAGGGGTTTGCAGGGCCGATCGGCATCGCCCTCGTCGAAACCCAAGCCGGTCTCCTGAATGGTTCCGCCGAGTACGTCGAGGGCGAACATGGATCCCGGGAGCGGCATCCCCTCGGAGTAGAGTCGCTCGAGGGCTTCGCGCTCGATGCGCTTGCCTCGCTCGACGCCGTTCAGATCGTTGAGGAAGACATCGACATGTCGGGTGTCGGGATAGCGCTCGAGGAAGCGGTCGAGCTCGGGATAGGCACTCATAAGCACTCGGGGGTAGACCCCGGGCTAGATACCCGGGAAGGCCCGTGAGCATACGGGGCCGAATCGGGCCTAGCAATATAGATTCAATGAAAACAGTGACTTACAACAAAATCCTCGAAGACTGGACGGTTATACAGCAGCCCTTGTGATCTAATCCCTCCGCAGTCCGGCCCAATCCCGGAATCGCCCTTCGCATGTCCCTTCGTCCTCTAATCGGAATTCCTGCCGACCGTCGCATGGTTGGCGACCATGCGTTTCACATGGTCGGTGAGAAGTACGCGCACGCCGTATCGAGAGCGGCCGGCGGGCTTCCGCTGCTCATTCCGGTGTTGCCCGAGCCGCTCGAGGCGCGGGAGGTGCTGGCTCGTCTCGATGGCCTCCTGTTTCCAGGTAGCCCATCGAACGTCGAGCCGCATCACTACGACGAGGGGCCGAGTGAGCCCGGCACGTTACACGACCCGGAGCGGGACGCGACGACCCTGCCGCTGATCCGCATGGCCATCGAGCAGGGCGTACCGATCCTCGGGATTTGTCGCGGGTTCCAGGAGATGAACGTCGCACTCGGCGGCAAGCTTTGGCAGAAGGTCCACGAGGTGCCGAATTTATTTGATCATCGTGAGGAGAAATCGGCCTCCCTCGAAATCCAGTACGGCCCGGCGCACGAGGTCGTGCTCGAACCGGGGCCGATGCGCGAGTGGGCGGG
>JBIJCL010000253.1:0-3462 GCA_044344725.1 Steroidobacteraceae bacterium
TCACGTACGAATTGTTTGTCGAAGGAGGGTGGGCTGATACCCACACGATAGGTATCGGCCGGCCAGAAGCGTGAAGAGTCCGGCGTGAGCACTTCGTCGATGAGGACGAGTTGGCCGGCGTCGTCGACACCGAACTCGAACTTCGTATCGGCGATGATGATGCCGCGCTCGCGCGCATGCGCAGCGGCGAAATCGTAGAGCGCGAGCGAGGTATCACGCACCTGCGCGGCGAGCGTCGGACCTACGAGTGCCTCGACATCTGCGAAGCTGATGTTTTCGTCGTGCTGTCCGGCAGGCGCCTTGCTCGCCGGCGTGAAGATGGGTTGCGGCAGACGCTCGGCCAATTGCAGTCCCTTGGGCAGCGCGATGCCGCAGACCGCGCCCGTGCGTTGGTAGTCCTTCCAGCCTGAGCCGATGAGATAGCCACGCACCACGGCCTCGATCGGCAGGGCCTTCAGGCGCCTCACGATGATGGCGCGTCTCTCGAGCATGGCGCGTTCGTCCGGATCGAGGGGCAGGGTATCGAGACTCACGGTGGTGAGCTGGTTGGGCACGATGCTTTTGGTGTGACGAAACCAGAACTCCGAGATCTCGGTGAGCACGTGGCCCTTGTAGGGAATCGGGTCGGGCAGCACGACGTCGAACGCCGAGAGTCGGTCGGTCGTGACGATGAGCATGTGGCCGGCGTCGATTTCATAGATATCGCGCACCTTGCCCGTGTGCAGGCGGCGCATGTGCCTCAGGGCTGTCGTGTGCACCGTCCGGATCTCGTTCACTTCGGATTCTCGCTGTTTCCGGCCGACTGCCGGGGGTTGCTAGTATTGCAGCATGGAGTGGGGCGGGAAACTCGTAGGCGGTGCCTTGGGTCTGCTGGTGGCCGGCCCTGTGGGCGCGGCGCTCGGCGCGCTCGCCGGCCACCTTGTCGACGATCGACTCGCGGGCTCCTCGCCTCGTCCTCCGGAGCCCAACTCGACCGCGAAGCCCAAACCACCAACTTCTAACCCTTCATCCGCGCGCCAAGACCGAACGAGTCAGATCCACCACGTCGAAGATACCGATCCGTTCGCAGCCGGCGGCGAGACGACGTCCGAGCCGGACGAGGGCCCGTCGGTCGAGGACCCGAAAGCGGTGTCCGCGCAGTTTTTCCAGACCACCTTCGAGGTGATGGGCAAAGTCGCCAAGTGCGATGGCCGCGTGTCCGAAAGCGACATCCGCGCGGCGCGAGCGGTCATGAAGGACTTCGCGCTCGACGATCTGCAAGTTGCGCATGCGATCGCGCACTTCAACGCGGGCAAACTCGCCGAGTACGACGAGGAACGTGCCGTGATGGCGCTGCGTCGCGTCTGTGCCGGCCGCCCCGACTTACTCCGTACCTTCCTCGAGATCCAAATCCGCGCCGCGATCGGCGGTAGCGACCTGCAGGGGCCTGCAAGGCCGTTACTCAATCGCATCGCGGCCATGCTCGGTGTCGGCGGGCTCGAGTTCGCACAGATCGAGGCGGTGCTGCGCATTCGTCATCGGGCGCGCGGCAACCGCGGCGAGGCGGCCGACTGGAATCGTCCCGCCGAAGGTGCCGCAGAGGCGGAGCCGGCCAGCCGACCGACGGACGCCAAGGGCCGCGCGCGGCAGGGCACGGGACGTTCAGAGCAATCGGGGCCACGCGGTCGTACACCCCCCTCGGTTGCGCGGGTGACGCTGCAAGAGGCGTATCAGGTACTCGGCGTAATGCCCGGAGAATCCATGGCGGAGATCACCCGCGCGTACCGCAGGCAGCTTTCCCGGCATCATCCGGATAAGCTGAAGGCGAATGGTTTGCCCGAGTCGATGCTCGACTTTGCCCAGCAACAGACTCAGCTCATCATCGAGGCGTTCAACTTGATTCGCGAGTCCCAAGGAGACAAACAGTGACTGATCGTCGTCGCGCGGCCTGGATCGCGCCTTCCATTCTCTCCGCAGACTTCGCGCGCCTCGGAGCCGAGGTCGATGCCGTGCTCGCCGCGGGCGCCGACCTCATCCACTTCGACGTGATGGACAACCACTACGTCCCGAACCTCACCATCGGCCCGCTCGTCTGCGAGGCGCTGCGCAAGCACGGCGTGACGGCACCGATCGACGTCCACCTCATGGTGCGTCCGGTCGATCGTCTCGTGCCCGATTTCGCGCGCGCCGGGGCGAGTTGGATCACCTTCCACCCCGAGGCGAGCGAGCACGTCGATCGCACGATCGCACTCATCCGCGAGCATGGCTGCAAGCCGGGCCTCGTGTTCAATCCGGCGACGCCGCTCGACTGGCTCGACCACACGCTCGAAAAAATCGACATGGTGTTGCTGATGTCGGTGAATCCGGGCTTTGCCGGCCAGCAGTTCATTCCATCGACCTTGTCAAAGATTCGCGAGGTGCGTCGTCGCATCGATGCCTCCGGGCGCGAGGTGCGTCTCGAGGTCGACGGCGGCATCAAAGCCGACAACATCGGTGCCGTGGCCGCCGCCGGTGCCGACACCTTCGTCGCGGGCTCGGCAATCTTTGGTAGCGCCGATTACGCTGCAACGGTGCGCGCCATGCGCGGCGCCATCGAAGCGGCCGCCGGCTGAGCGCCCGCCTGCACGGCGAGCAGCCTCGCTGGGCGGACACCGAGCATCACCACGGTCTTCCCGTGGGCGCGCAGAGTGCCCTGCTCCTCGAGCGTACGCATCACGCGTCCGGCCATTTCTCGTGAGCAGCCGACGAGACGCGCGAGCTCTTGGCGCGACACGCGGATCTGCATGCCCTCCGGATGCGTCAGCGCATCGGGCTGTTCGCACAGTTCGCCGAGGGCCTGGAGGATGCGACCCGTCACATCGATGAATGCGAGATCGCGAAGTTTGCGCGTGGCACGCTCGAGTCGGGCGGCCAATTGCGCGGCGAGCTCGAGTGCGAGTATCGGGTCGGAGGCGGCCACTTGGCGGAATCGCGAGTACGCCATCTCGGCGATCTCGGTGCGACCGCGGGCTCGCACGTAGGCGCCGCGACCGGGCGTCGCTTCGAGCAAACCCATTTCGCCAAAGAATTCACCCTTGCCGAGGTAGGCGAGCACCAGCTCCTTGCCGTGCTCGTCTTCGATCAGAACTTCGACCGACCCGGCGAGCACGTAGAACAACGCATCCGGCGCCTCACCCGAGCGGACCAGCAGGGTGCGCGAGGGCACCACACGGCGTGGGCATTGCTCGAGAAAGCGTTGCATCGGTGAGGCCGCGACGCGTGGCTTCATGTTGGGTGAGTTCATCGAGGCAACCTCTCTCGTGAATCAAATCCAGTAACTGGTCGATGTCATGACGCGCGCCGTGGCGTGCATCGCGGATTTCACGGGAGGTGGAAGATCGACGCCGCCGGCGTCTCGCGCCGCGGCACCGTGTGCGACTTCATCGGCACGCATCTGTTCGAGCACGGCGCGGCTGCGCTCGTCGCCAGTCGGCAGCTTGTCGA
>JBIJCL010000254.1:0-3451 GCA_044344725.1 Steroidobacteraceae bacterium
ACGAAATTCCCCAAGAGGTCGGCAACTTCGCCGTACTGCTCCACGGCGGATTCAGTCGGGCGAGGGCCTTCACCTGGAACCTGCTCTCGGGCTTCACGGCGGTGCTCGGAGGGCTCGTAGGCTGGTGGGCGCTGCGCGATGCGATGGTCTTGTTGCCGTACGCGCTGGCCGTCGCAGCCGCGAGCCTGTTGTACGTGGCCGTCGCGGATCTCATCCCCGGCCTGCATCGAAAGACCGACCTGCGTGCCAGTGCCTTCCAGGTCCTCTGGATCGGCGTGGGCGTTGGCGTGGTTATCCTCGCCGAGTCCCAATTGCACTGATGTCGGGGTCGTGATTCCGGGGGTAGAGCGGTCCTCCGCACCCTTGAAACCCCCTGCGATGCCCTAATTTAGACGGGTATCCGAAAACGGCTCACGCGAGGGCAGCGCTCATGCGCCAGGACAAGCTGACCGAAAAATTCCGACAAGGCCTCGGTGAGGCCCAATCGCTCGCGCTCGGGCGCGACCACCAAATCATTGACTCGCCGCACGTGTTGCTGGCGCTGATCGACCAGCCGGGCGGGACCGTTCGGCCTCTGCTTGCGAAGGCAGGTGGCAACGTGCAGCGTCTGCGCAGCGATCTGAGCGCAGCGCTCGACCGTCTACCGAAGGTGGAAGGTACGCCGGGCGATGTCCACATCTCCAACGATCTGCAGCGCTTGCTCAACGTCACCGACAAGTTGGCGCAGGGCAAGGGCGATCAATACATCTCGAGCGAGCTCTTCGTGCTCGCCGCCTTCGAGGATCGGGCGCTGCTTGCGCGCCTTCTGAAGGATGCCGGGTTCTCCAAGGCGGCCGTCGAGAAGGCGATCGACGAGATTCGTGGCGGGGAAAAAGTGCAGGATCCCAATGCCGAAGAAGGTCGACAGGCGCTCGAGAAGTTCACCATCGATCTGACCAAGCGCGCGAGCGACGGCAAACTCGATCCCGTGATCGGACGAGACGACGAAATTCGTCGCACCATCCAAGTGCTGCAGCGCCGGACCAAAAATAATCCGGTGTTGATCGGTGAGCCGGGCGTCGGCAAGACCGCCATCGTCGAAGGCCTTGCACAGCGCATCATCAACGGCGAAGTCCCCGAAAGTTTGCGCAACAAGCGCATCCTCGCGCTCGACATGGGCGCGCTCATCGCGGGCGCGAAATTCCGCGGCGAGTTCGAGGAGCGCCTCAAGGGCGTGCTCAACGATCTCTCCAAGCAGGAAGGGCAGGTCATCCTTTTCATCGATGAGCTGCACACCATGGTTGGCGCGGGCAAAGCCGAGGGTGCAATGGACGCCGGCAATATGTTGAAGCCTGCGCTCGCGCGCGGCGAGCTGCATTGCGTGGGCGCGACGACGCTCGACGAATACCGCAAATACATCGAGAAGGACGCCGCCCTCGAGCGACGATTCCAGAAGGTGTTGGTCGACGAGCCTTCCGTCGAAGACACCATCGCCATCCTGCGCGGTCTGCAGGAGCGATACGAAGTGCACCACGGCGTCGACATCACCGATCCGGCCATCGTCGCGGCCGCGACGCTTTCGCACCGCTACATCGCCGATCGGCAGTTGCCCGACAAGGCGATCGATCTCATCGACGAGGCGGCGGCGCGCATCCGCATGGAGATCGACTCCAAGCCCGAGGCGCTCGACAAGCTCGAGCGACGCATCATCCAGCTGAAGATCGAGCAGGTCGCACTCCAGAAAGAAAAGGACGAAGCCACGCGCAAGCGACTCGCTGCGCTCGAAGAAAATCTTGCTCAACTCGAGCGCGAGTACGCCGATCTCGAGGAGATCTGGAAGGCCGAGAAGGCGACCCTGCAAGGGGCCTCCGGCATCAAAGAAGAGCTCGAAAAAGTTCGCAACGAACTCGATGCGGCGCGACGACGGAGCGATCTCACCCGTATGGCCGAGCTGCAATATGGGCGTATTCCGGAGCTCGAGAAGAAACTCGCAGCCGCCCAGGCTGCAGAGGGCCGCGCCACCCAGCTCGTGCGAAACAAGGTCACCGACGAAGAAATCGCCGAGGTCGTCTCGAAGTGGACCGGCATTCCGGTGTCCAAGATGCTCGAAGGCGAGAAAGAAAAACTCCTGCGCATGGAAGAAGCTCTGTCGCGGCGCGTCGTGGGGCAGGAAGAGGGTGTTCGCATCGTCTCCAATGCGATCCGACGTTCTCGCGCGGGTCTTTCGGATCCGCGAAGACCGAATGGGTCGTTCCTGTTCCTCGGGCCTACGGGCGTCGGCAAGACCGAGCTCTGCAAGGCGCTCGCGGAATTCCTCTTCGATACCGAAGAGTCGATGGTGCGCATCGACATGTCGGAGTTCATGGAGAAGCACTCCGTCGCGCGTCTGATCGGGGCGCCGCCGGGTTATGTCGGGTATGAAGAGGGCGGATATTTCACCGAGGCCGTCCGTCGTCGTCCCTATGCGGTGATCCTGCTCGATGAAGTCGAGAAGGCGCACCCCGACGTGTTCAATGTTTTGCTGCAGGTACTCGATGACGGCCGGCTCACCGACGGTCAGGGTCGCACCGTCGATTTTCGCAATACGGCCGTGATCATGACCTCGAACCTCGGCTCGCAGGTCATCCAAGAACACGCGGGCGAGAAGAACTACGTTCGCATGAAGAGCGCTGTGCTCGAAATCGTGCAGCAGAATTTCCGACCCGAGTTCGTCAACCGCATCGACGACATCGTCGTATTCCACCCGCTCGGCACCGAGCAGATCCGCGCGATCGTCGACATCCAGCTCGGACAGCTTCGCAAGCGGCTCGTCGAGCGAGGCCTCGATCTCGCCCTCGACGACCGGGCGCGGGACCTCCTCGGCGAAGCCGGCTTCGATCCGGTGTATGGCGCCCGCCCGCTCAAGCGCGCGATCCAACAGCAGATCGAGAATCCGCTCGCGCAGCAGTTGCTGCAGGGCCGGTACCTGCCCGGTGATCGCATCCACGTTGGCGTGGGCGAGGACGGTCGGCTCGCTTTCGGGAAAGCCGCATGATCGATCGCTCACTGGCTGAGCCGCTATAATCTCGCGCCATGCCGTTTTACGAATACGAGTGCCGGGCCTGCGGAGCGCAGACCGAGGTCCTGCAAAAAATTTCCGACAAGCCGCTGCGCAAGTGCGAAGCGTGCGGGAAGAGCTCGCTCGTCAAATTGGTGTCTGCACCGATCTTCCGATTGAAGGGCGGCGGTTGGTACGAAACCGATTTCAAGTCCGATCAAGACCGCAAACGCAATCTCGCCGGCGAAGGCGAGGAGAAGCCGAAGTCCGAATCGAAGGACGGCGAGGCCTCGAAGTCGGAGACGTCTAAATCCGACGCCGCCAAATCGGACTCCCCGAAGCCCGAGGCGTCGAAGTCCGAGGTCTCGAAGACGGAAGCATCTAAGTCGTCGAGTACGAAGCCGACCGCTTCAAAGAAATCGAAGCGCGCCAAAC
>JBIJCL010000255.1:0-3449 GCA_044344725.1 Steroidobacteraceae bacterium
ATCTCGACGAGAGCCCGCGCTCCGCCCTTGCCGGAAGAGCCGCGGGCGACGCGAAAGCCGAGACCTTCTTCGATGCGCGCCATGGCTTCGCCGTCGCGACTCTGGGAGCACATGAGGATCCAGCGGCCCTGGGCTGGCAGACTGAAGTAATGCAGCAGCGCGAACGTGCGCGAGTGGTAGAACGCGCCGACGACGGGCTGCCGGGCGGCAACGAGATCGTGAAGGATGGATACATCCTGTTCGGCGTAGGTCCAGGATCGACCGAGTGCCCGGTACATTCGCCAGCCGAAGGGGGGCATCACCTTGTGGAGAAAGAAACGGCGTAGCGGTTTCCGCGATCGTGCCGGCGCACTCCCTGCACTCAAAGATTTGGGTGTCGGTTCGGTCAAGGTATTCAGGAGTCGCCGGTTCCGCGGCCCTTGCGACCGCCCGATGCATGGGCATTGGCGAATGCGCCGCTCGCCATCGCGCCGATGAGCGAGAGTTCGCCCGCGAGTGCGACCACCGCGCAGATCTCGGCGAACTTTGCAGCCGTACCGGGGCCCGTGCAGCCGAGCATGGCGAGACATTCGCGAGCCGTCGGCAGGAAGGTTCCGCC
The DNA here is from genome assembly GCA_044344725.1 of Steroidobacteraceae bacterium. Classification (GTDB taxonomy): domain Bacteria; phylum Pseudomonadota; class Gammaproteobacteria; order Steroidobacterales; family Steroidobacteraceae; genus UBA964. The sequence continues at coordinate 599 of JBIJCL010000255.1, forward strand.
CCCTACCGTACCGACGATGAGGTTCGGCAGCGTGACGGAGGTGTAGAGATCACCGGCAGCGGTGACTTCGAAACGCGTGATGGAGGTGGTCGCCTCGGAGACGCAGGCGACATCTTGTCCGCAGGCGATGAAGAGTGCCGCGAGACCATTGGCGACGTTGCCCTGCAGACCGACCGCGCCCGTTTGAGCCGCGCCCGCGACGGCCTGATCCCAGCAGCGGGCCATCGCGGCAGGATCCGCCCGCCAGTAACGATTGACGGTGCGTGCCGGAATGGTGATCTCGGCTGAGGCATTGCGTCCGCGCGCACCGAGGAAGGCTTGGGCGGAGGAGCGCTTGTCGCCCGAAAGCGCGGATTCGAGCAGCCAGCTCGAAGGCTGAGCGGGCATGCTCGGCAGCAATTGCTGACAGACCGCCTGGGTGGCGAGCGTGACCATGTTTTGACCCGCGGCATCACCGGTCGAGTATTCGAGCATCAAATAAACGGTGTTGCCGAGTACCGATATTTTTTGACCCTGCAGTCGACAGAAGCGCGAGGTCGAGGCTGCCGCTTGCTGCATCGAGGCGAACTGTGCGGGCAGCCATTCGGCGACACGCATGGCGGTCGGGAGATCGGCGAATTCGAAGCACGGTGCACGACCCACGAGTTGTCGGCTGCAGGCCGCGTTGGCGCCTCCGCATCGATTGATGACGTTGAAGGCGTGCTGAAAGGATGCGATGAGCGTGCCCTCGGTGGTGGCGAGCGGCACCATGAAATCGCCCGAGGCATGAATGCCCTTGATGGCGATCGGGCCTGCGACACCGAGCGGTATTTGGGCGTAACCGATGAAACCTTCGATGCTGCCCGCGAGTTTTTCAGGTTCGAGTTCGGGGGCGGTACCGCAGAGAGCGTCGATGTCGAGACCCTGTTCGCGAAGGCGGATGCGTCGCTCGTCTCGCGCTTCGCGAGAGGCGTCCGTCGTAGCGGGAAGTCGGCGTGGGCCGCTGCGGGTTTCCTCGGTCATCCGTACATTTTGAGCGCCAGTGCACGTGGCAGCAAGCAGGATCGTCTGCGAGTCGGCCCGTCCTGCGGGATAATGGCGCCTCGTCATTTTCGAGCATCGAATTGGAGGTCTCATGCACCCGTTCCCGCACGTTTATACGGTCAGCGCCTCGATGGGCGTCTCAGGTGCCGTCAGTCTCGACTCGCCGGGCCTACCGACGATTCCGAGCGAGCCGCCCGTCGAGTTCGGCGGCCCCGGAGATAAATGGTCTCCCGAGACCTTGCTGACAGCGGCACTCGTCGATTGTTTGGTGCTCAGCTTCCGGGCCGTGGCCGCAGCGTCACGCTTCGAGTGGCAGCGCCTCGATTGCAAGGTCGAAGGCAAGCTCGATCGTGTGGATCGTGTCAGTCAATTTACGGAATTCACGGTTTACGCAACGCTCACCGTTCCTGCGGGAGCCGATCATGACCGCGCACGGACCTTGCTTGCCAAGGCCGAACAGGTTTGCCTGATCTCGAGTTCCCTCAAAGCGAGCAAGCACCTCGAGGTCACGATCGTCAGCGGCTGAGGCGTTCCTCGCCTCGCATCAGGGCGCGGATGCGCTCGGGTGCGACGAGATGGCAGTAGTGATTGCCGCGGAAGCTCTTCGGCATGATCTTCCATCGCCAGTCTTCCCACTCGGCGAAGAGCGCCGAGGCGCGTAGATGTAGTTTTCCGTCGTCACCGAGATACGCCTCGGCGGGCGAGCTGATCCAGCCCGAGCCCGTGTAGCTTGCGGTGTCGGCGTCCAAGATTACCTGGTGCGGCGCGAACGCCGAGGACGAGCGTGCGTTCCCGTCGAGTGTGGCCCACAGTTGGAGCACCATTTCGCGATGCAAGTCGCGACAGCTGCGAGGTGGCAATGCGGGGTCGCGCGAGGCGGAGGCGCCGTGCTCGGCCCTGAGATGATCGGCGCTCTTGGTCTTGCACGAGATGCCGAGTAAACGACCATCGGAGGCACGCTCCGAAAATTGCTGAGTCTCGGCGGGCTTCGCACTCGCCTTCGACTCGGTGAACGCGTCCTTGGAGGTGTGGAGTTTGTTGGTGAGCGGCAGGGGGGTATCGACCAACTTGCGCTGCACGACGGCGCAGAAGTCACGATGACTCGTGACGAGTGATCCGGCCTCCGGGGTTGATGCGGCCCAAAGATTATTCTCCATCGTCGACGCGCCCACCGCGGTCACGACAATCGAGGCCAAGTACGCCGAGCGGATCATGCCTTTCATGGAGGACCCCTGCTGCCTGAGACTTCCGGAGAAGTTTATCATCGGTTCATGCGGAAGCCTTTGTTGTCCCAAGTGATGTCTCTCGATGCGGCGACGATCGATGAACTATACGGGCTCGAGCCTGTGTTCGAGCCCGGCAGTCATGAGGCGGCCTCGGCAGAGCTTGGGGTTTTCGTTGAGTTGCAGTGCCCGTGGTGTGGCGAGCCCTACGGCTCGATGCTGGATCTCACCGACGCCTCCCGAAGTTACATCGAGGATTGCCAGGTTTGCTGCAGGCCGATCGAAGTGCGACTCGAGGTCAGCGAGCGCGGCGAGCTCGAGCAGGTGTGGACGAGTCGGGTCGATTGAGCGGAACCGTCGAAGCAAGACCAGACGTCGATGCCCCGATTCGCTCGCGCTCGGAACTCTCTTCGTCTTTGACAGCATCGCTTGGTGAGAAGAGCTCGGTCCTCGCCGCTTCGGTGATGATGGCCACAGCCGGATGCTTGATCCGTCGCTCGGTCGAGATGGCGTAGAAACGCGCTTTCGGCTCATCGATGCGTCCGAAACTCACCACCCCATACTGCCTGAGAATTTCACCTTCGATCGCGAGCGGCGCGGCGAAG
>JBIJCL010000256.1:0-3444 GCA_044344725.1 Steroidobacteraceae bacterium
ATCATGGAGCATGTCGAGCAGGCGGGTGTGCACTCGGGCGACTCGGGTTGCTCGCTGCCGCCCAATAGTTTGTCCAAGGCCTTGCAGGACGAGCTTCGTGAGCAGACTCGCAAGCTCGCGCTCGGTCTGAACGTGGTCGGGCTGATGAACATCCAGTTCGCCATTCAGAACGGGACGATCTTCGTGCTCGAGGTGAACCCGCGTGCTTCGCGCACGGCGCCGTTCGTCTCCAAGGCGATCGGTCTTCCCCTCGCCAAGGTGGGTGCCCGCGTCATGACTGGGCGCTCGCTCGAGTCGCTCGGTGCGACCCGCGAACGCGTGCCGCCGTATTTCTCCGTCAAAGAAGCGGTGTTCCCGTTCGTGAAGTTTCCGGAGGCCGACCCCATCCTCGGGCCCGAGATGAAGTCGACGGGCGAGGTGATGGGGACGGGTCGCAGCTTTGGCGAGGCGTATGCCAAGGCTCAGGCGGCTTCGGGGGTGGTACTGCCGCGAACGGGCCGCTGTTTCCTGAGCGTGCGCGAGCGTGACAAACCAGGGGTCGTCGAGCTCGCGAGGAGGTTGCTGGCCCGTGGATTCGACCTCGTCGCGACTGAGGGCACCGCCCGGGTCATCGGCGATGCGGGCTTGCCCGTACGCGTGGTCAACAAGGTCCGCGAGGGCCGTCCGCACTGCGTGGACATGATCAAAAATAACGAAATCGTGTTGATCGTGAACACGACCGAGGGCAAGCAGGCGGTCAGTGAGTCCCACTCGATTCGCCGTGAGGCGGTCCAGCGGCGGGTCACGTACTACACCACTCTTGCCGCCGCGCTCGCGACCTGCGACGCTCTCGACTCCTTGGACCAAGTCGACGTCAATCGGCTGCAGGACCTCCACCAGGAAGTCCGGGCGTAAGCCGGTTTTCTTTTTCGAGCCAGATATATTTTGAGCCAGATATATTTTGAGGAGGAGATCGCGTGAAGCGTAATCCGATGACATCCCGTGGCGCCGAAATGTTGCGCGCGGAGCTCAAGCGGCTCAAATCCGAAGACCGTCCGAACGTGATCAAGGCCATCGCCGAGGCACGCAGTCACGGCGATCTCTCGGAGAATGCCGAGTATCACGCTGCCCGAGAGCAACAAGGATTCATCGAGGGTCGCATCGCCGAAATCGAATCGAAGCTGTCGACGGCCGACATCATCGACGTCGCGCAGCTCAGTCAAAACGGCAAGGTGGTGTTTGGTGCAACGGTCGACCTCGAAGGCGAGGACGACGGAAAAACGGTGACCTACACCATTGTCGGAGAAGACGAGGCTGATATCCGCGCCGCGCGCATCGCGGTGACATCGCCCATCGCGCGTGCGCTCATCGGCAAATCGGAAGGGGACGTCGTCGAGGTGGCCGCGCCAGGCGGAACCCGAAGTTACGAGATCGTCGCGGTACGCTACGAGTGATCGGCTCGGCGACCGATCGCACCCACCCTTAATCGGGCAACACGATTTTCGGCAGATCGGCGCGTCGCTTGTAGAGCGTCGCGACGTGGCCGATCCGGCCGACCAGCAGGCTACCGGTATCTCGTGCGAGGTTCTCGAGCGCGGCATCCCGCGCCTCGCGCTCGGCGCCCGTCATGCGGACCTTGATGAGCTCGTGGTCCTGGAGCGCGCGACGGGTTTCCGCAACCACCCCCTCACTGACCCCGGCATTGCCGATCAGGATGACGGGCTTCAGGGGGTGGGCGAGGCCACGCAGATATCGTCGTTGCTTGTCGTTGAGCGTCATGGGCCGCGATTGTAATCGCCAAACGACCCGAGTATCGGTGCTTTGGGGTTGAACCTTCAGCCGGTCGGCCTCATCAAAGGGGGGTGTGATGAGGGCCATATGGCTGGTCGGGCAGGGGCCGATGGTGTAGGTTGGCAGTTCGGCGCAACGGAATGCGCCTCTCGAGGACAGAGCATGAACGACCTGATGAAAAACTTCGTAGTCTGGGCCCTGATCGCCGTGGCGGTTTTGGTCTTGTTCAGCCAGTTCGTGCCTCGCTCGGCCCCGGTATCCGAGGTCAGCTATTCCTCGTTCCTCGAAGAGGTTCGGAACGGTCGCATCGACAGCGTGGTGCTGCAGGGCGACACCATCAGCGGCGTCCGCAAAGACCGCTCGACCTTCGAGCTCTACAACCCCGAGACCGACAACACGGCGCTCATCGGGTCGCTCGCCAAGGCGAACGTCTCCATCATCGGTCGCGCCCCCAAGCAGCCGAACTTCGTCTCTCAACTCATCCTGCAGCTGGCTCCGGCCTTGCTGCTCATCCTCGTGTTTGCGTGGATGCTTAGGCAGATGCAGGGCGGCTCGAACGGGCGCGGTGCCATGTCCTTCGGCAAGAGCCGCGCGCGCCTCTTGAGCGAAGACCAGGTGGCCGTCACCTTCGCCGACGTCGCGGGTGTCGATGAGGCCAAACAGGAAGTAGGCGAGATCGTCGACTTCCTCAAAGATCCCTCCAAGTTCCAGAAGCTCGGCGGCAAGATTCCGCGCGGCGTGCTCATGGTCGGCAGTCCCGGAACGGGCAAGACCTTGCTCGCGCGCGCGATTGCCGGTGAGGCCAAAGTACCGTTCTTCACGATCTCGGGCTCCGATTTCGTCGAGATGTTCGTGGGTGTCGGCGCCTCGCGCGTTCGCGACATGTTCGAGCAGGCCAAGAAGCACGCGCCCTGCATCATTTTCATTGACGAAATCGATGCGGTCGGTCGGCATCGTGGCGCAGGCCTCGGTGGCGGCCACGACGAGCGCGAGCAGACGCTGAACCAGTTGCTCGTCGAGATGGATGGATTCGAAGGCAGCGAGGGCATCATCGTCATCGCCGCAACGCTGCCCGATGTGCGCGGGCGCGAGCAGATCCTCAAAGTTCACATGCGCAAGGTGCCGATCGCCGATGATGTGAAGCCTGCGCTCATCGCTCGCGGAACGCCGGGTTTCTCGGGTGCCGATCTCGCCAACCTCGTCAACGAGGCAGCGCTCTTCGCTGCGCGCGCCAATCGTCGCGTCGTCGGCATGGACGAGTTCGAGCGCGCCAAGGACAAAATCATGATGGGTGCCGAGCGGCGCTCCATGGTGATGACCGAGCAGGAAAAGCGCATGACCGCCTATCACGAAGCGGGTCACGCCATTGTCGGCATCACGGTTCCCGAGCACGATCCGGTGTACAAGGTCACGATCATTCCGCGCGGTCGTGCGCTCGGTGTGACGCAGTTCCTGCCCGAGCAAGATCGCTACTCGATGAGCAAGCGCCGCATCGAGAGCGGCATCGCCACGCTCTTTGGCGGGCGCATCGCCGAAGAGTTGATCTTTGGTGCCGACTCGGTCACCACGGGTGCCTCGAACGATATCGAGCGAGCCACCGACCTCGCGCGCAACATGGTCACCAAGTGGGGCTTGTCCGACAAGCTCGGTCCTTTGACCTACTCCGAAGAGTCC
>JBIJCL010000020.1:0-12686 GCA_044344725.1 Steroidobacteraceae bacterium
TCCGGGAACACCGAGTGCGAAAGCGCCCGATCCCGAACTCGGCGACGCCATGATTCCGAAAGAGCGCTACACCTCGAGAGGCTTTCTGCAGCTCGAGTGGGAGCGGATGTGGAGCAAGGTCTGGCTGCTCGGTGGACTCGAGTCCGATGTTCCTGAGCCCGGCGATTACATCTGCACCGAAATCGGCCGGGAGTCGATCCTGCTCGTGCGACAGGCCGACGGACTGATGCGCGCGTTCTACAACGTGTGTTTGCACCGAGGCAATCGATTGCGGCCGACGGGGATCTCGAGCGCCGACTCGTTCAAGTGCCAATATCACCATTGGGAGTACGGCATCGACGGCAGATTCGTGCGCATCCCGGATCTCGACACGTTCCCGCAGGGCGCCCCGCCCTGCCGTGGTCTCAAAGAATTACCGTGCGATACCTGGGGCGGATTCGTGTGGTTCAGCCTGAACCGCGAGGTCGGTCCGCTCGCCGACTATCTCGCACCCATCCCGCAGCATCTCGACCCGTACCATTTTCCGCGTATGGCCCTCACTCGCGACATCACCGTCGAGTGGAACTGCAATTGGAAAGCTTCGGTCGACGCCTTCAACGAGAGCTATCACGTCCAAGGCATCCATCCGCAGTTGCTCTACTACCTGCACGATCTCGATATCCAGATCGACTGCTACGAGCGACACAACCGTTATCTCATCCCCTTCGGTACCGTGAGCCCGCGCGTACGCAAGCCGCCCTCCATTCCCGATCCGATCAAGACCATCATGAAGACGGCGGGGATGGATCCGGCGGACTACGACGAGCCGCTCGAAAATCTTCGTCGTGACGTACAACTGCACAAGCGTCGAACCGGGGCCTCGATGGGCCGCGATTACTCGAAGCTCAACGACGATCAGCTGACCGACGACTACCACTACCTGATCTTTCCGAACGTCACGCTCAACGTTCACGCGGACGACTTGATGCTGTTTCGGCAACGCCCGCATCCGACCGATCCCGATCGAATGCTCTACGACGTGTGGACCTTCGAGCTCGTACCTGAGGGCGCGGAACGCCCGCCTCGCCCGAAGCACCAGTACTTCCGCCACGGCGACAAATCGATCGGTCTCGTCCTCGATCAGGATGCCCAGAATCTCCCGGGCGTTCAGGACGGCATGCACTCGGCCGGACTCGATGGACTGTGGATCGGCTCGCAAGAGCTGCGAATTCGGCACTTCCACAAAGTGCTCATGGACTACCTCGGATGCGATGCCGACGAGGCCGCCGCCAAGCTGGATAGCCGCTGAACACTCGGAGCGAAAAAGAGCAGCGCTGATTGTTTCCGTCAGCGTTGCTCGTTTTCTGTCGTTGACTTACCATCAAGGACGCGCGCCGGGCGCGCCCCTCAGGAGATCCCGTGAGCCTTCCCAGAGACTTGTTGTTGCGTGCCTACCGGCAGATGAAGACGATCCGCGAGTTCGAGGAACGTCTTCACGTCGAAATCCAAACCGGCGAGATCCCGGGATTCACCCACCTCTATTCGGGTCAGGAAGCCGTCGCCGTCGGCGTGTGCGAAAACCTGACGGATCAAGATTGGATCGCGAGTACCCATCGCGGACATGGACACTGCATCGCGAAGGGTTGTGACGTTCAAGGAATGATGCTCGAGATCTACGGGCGTCGCGACGGTCTTTGCAAAGGCAAAGGCGGCTCCATGCACATCGCAGACATGACCAAGGGCATGCTCGGTGCAAACGCCATCGTCGGCGGAGGACCGCCGATCGCCGTCGGTGCAGGCATCGCCTGCAAGATCGCCAAACGCGGCAACGTCGCGGTCGCGTTCGGAGGCGACGGCAGCGCCAACCAGGGCACCGTCTTCGAAGCGATGAATCTCGCCGTGGTACTCCGTGCGCCGGTCATTTTCGTTTTCGAGAACAACGGTTACTCCGAACACACCGGGGCCTCTTACGCGGTCGGCTCGGGCGACATCGCCGGTCGCGCGCGCGGCTTCGGCATGGCTGCCGAAACCTGCGACGGTTCGGATTTCTTTGCTGTGTACGACACCATGGCGAAATTGTTGAAAACCGTCAGGACGGGTGGTGGTCCCGCAGCACTCGAAGCGAAGACGACCCGGTTTTTCGGGCATTTCGAGGGCGATCCGATGCTCTACCGAGCCAAGGACGAAGTCGCCCGTCATCGTGAGCAGATGGACTGCCTGCGGATCTTCCGTGATCGCGTCGGCAAGGAAGGCTGGCTATCGCTTGCCGAACTCGACGCCATCGATAGCGAGGTGATGGCGCTCATCGACAAGTCGGTGGCGACGTCACGTGCGGCAACGCCACCGTCCGCCGCAGACCTGCTCACCGACGTGTACGTCTCCTACTGACCCGCTCTTCAGAGAACAGATTCATGCGACAAATTTCTATGAGAGACGCCATCAACGAGGCTTTGCACCTCGAGATGGCGCGTGACCCGCGTGTCATCGTGCTCGGTGAGGATGTCTCGGGTGGCGCGGGAGGAACCTCCGGCCAACGCGACGCCGCGGGCGGTGTCTTCGGCGTCACGAAGGGCTTGCTGCCGAAGTTCGGCGAAGACCGTGTGATCGATACGCCCATTTCGGAGTCGGCCATCATCGGTGCGGCCAATGGCGCCGCCCTCGCGGGTCTGCGCCCCGTTGCCGAACTCATGTTCGCCGACTTTCTGGGCGTGTGCTTCGACCAGGTGTTCAACCAAGCGGCGAAGTTCCGCTACATGTTCGGCGGCAAGACCACCTGCCCCATCGTCATCCGTGCGGCCACGGGCGCAGGCATGAACATGGGCGCCCAGCACAGCCAGTCGATGTACGCCATGGTCACCGGAGTCCCGGGACTCAAAGTGGTCGTACCCTCGAATGCCTACGATGCCAAGGGCCTGATGCTCACGGCGATCCGCGATGACGATCCGGTGATTTTCTTTGAGCACAAAGCGCTCTACCCCAGGAAGTCAGAGGTCCCCGAGGGGGACTACACCATTCCGTTCGGCGAGGCGAACCTCGTTCGCGAAGGCGAACACGTCACGGTGGTTGCGATCGGGCGCATGGTGTCTTTCGCGGAGAAAGCGCTCGACGCGCTTGCCGCCGACGGCATCACGGCAGACCTTCTCGATCCGCGCACGCTCTCACCACTCGACGACGAAACCATCTACGAAAGCCTCGACAATACGGGGCATCTCGTCATCATCGACGAGTCGCCACCGCGCTGTTCGGTGGCCGCCGATATCGCGGGTCTCGTCGCAAGCAACGCCTTCCATTCACTTAAGGCGCCCATCGTCCAACTGACTCCGCCACATACGCCGGTGCCGTTCGCTCGCGAACTCGAGCGCGCGTATGTGCCGGGACCACAGGCCATCGAGGCCGCAATCCGAAAAATGCTCAAAGAATCTCGAGCAGCGAGCTGACCATGTCACGAATCCACGCCATTACGATGCCCAAGTGGGGAATCGAGATGCAGGAAGGGGCTATCACCTCCTGGCATGTCGAGATCGGCGGTGCCGTCACCCGAGGCGCTCAGCTTCTGGATGTCGAGACGGAGAAAATCGTCAACACCGTCGAGGCGAGCGTCGAAGGCACGCTGCGTCGCGTGATCGGCACGGTCGGCGATACGCTTCCGGTCGGCGCCCTCGTCGGCATCGTCTGCGAAGGTGAAGTATCCGACGCCGACATCGATCGTTTCGTGCGCGAGTTCAAGGCCGCCGATGCCTCGTTCGAACCGGAGGCGAGCACCGGAGCATCGACGACTTCCCCCGCTCCCGCCACGGCGTCGCCTTCGGCGACCCCCGCAGCCGAGCGCGAAGACGAAGCCCGCGTGAGCCCGATTGCGAGGCGCCTCGCCGAAAAACTCGGTGTCGATCTGTCGAAGGTTACGGGCACCGGTCGCAACGGGCGCATCTCCAAAGAAGACGTCGAGTCCTACCACGCGAAACAGTCGACGGCGGTCGAGGCCGTTCCGATGAGCGCCATGCGTCTCGCGATCGCGCGACGCCTCACCGAGTCGAAGCAAACGATTCCGCACTATCGCCTGTACGCCGATGTGGATTGCGCAGCGCTCGAGGCCGCGCGCACCGAGCACGCTGGGGCCGGCCGCAAGATCTCGGTCAACGATCTGCTGATCTTCGCGCTCGCGCGTACGCTCGCGGAGTTTCCGGACGTCAACGCCTGTCTCGAGAACGACACCATCCTGCGTCGACGCAGTGCGGACATCGCCCTCGCCGTGTCGACCGCCGGTGGGCTCATCACGCCCGTGCTGCGCAGCGCCGAAACCAAAGATGTCGTCACCCTCGCCCAGGAAGCTCGTGACCTCGCAGGCAAAGCACGCGATAACAAGCTGACGAGGGAAGAGATCACGGGCGGCAGCTTCACGCTATCCAATCTCGGCATGTTCGGCATCGACGCCTTCGACGCGGTCATCAATCCGCCGCAAGTCGCCATCCTCGCGGTCGGCAGCATTCGCGATGCCGTCGTGCTACGTCACGGCGCACCTGCGGCCGGTCGACTCATGACGCTCACGCTGTCCTGCGACCATCGTGTCGTCGATGGCGCGCTCGGCGCACGTTTTCTTTCTGCATTGAAGCAACGTATCGAAGGGGGGAACTTCGTATGACGAAGCCAACGATGGTCATTTTGCTGCTCTCGCTACTCGCTCTGCCTGCTGGTGCGTCCACACCTGCAGGCGAGGAGATTTACCAGCGTGCCTGCGCCGCCTGTCACGAAGGTGGCGTCAAAAAAGCGCCGCACAAGATGTTCCTGCAGATGATGCCTGCCGACGGCATTCTCAACGCGATGAACCAAGGGATCATGCAGATGCAGTCGGCCTCGCTCAGCGCAGCGGAGCGTCGCACGGTGGCGGAGTATCTCGCCGGACACACCGTGGAAGACGCCCTCGCCCGCGCCCAGCCGCAACTCTGCACGGGCCCCGCCAAAGATTTCGATCTCGGCAAGGGCGTTAAGAAAGTCGGTTGGGGCGTCAATCGCGAGAATCATCGTCTCATTCCGGCGGACGTGGCGGGACTTGCCGCGACCGACCTGCCCAAACTCGAGCTGAAGTGGGCGTTCGCCTTCCCGAACGCCCAGCGCGTGCGCTCTCAGCCCACCGTAGCGCTCGGTGCCGTGTTCATCGGCAGTCAGAACGGCACGGTATACGCCCTCGACAAGAAAACGGGCTGCGTACGTTGGAGCTTCCGCGCAAGCGCCGAGGTTCGCACGCCGGTACTCATCGACGCGGGTGAGGGAAAATCCAAGACGCGTCCGATCGCCTATTTCGCCGACTTGATCGCCCGCGTGTACGCGGTCGAGGCGACGACCGGCAAACTACTCTGGGTCACCAAAGTGGATGAGCATCCGAACGCGACCGTCACCGGCGCGCCCGTGCTCTACCAGGGTCGCTTGTATGTTCCAGTGTCGTCACTCGAAGTGACTTCGGCAGCTGACCCTGCTTATCCATGCTGCAGTTTCCGTGGTTCGGTGGTCTCACTCGATCCGAAGAACGGAAAGGAAATTTGGCGAACGTATACGATCGATGAGGCGCCAGTCGAAGTTGCCAAAACCAAAGTTGGCACGCCGATCCTCGCGCCCTCTGGCGCGCCGATCTGGAACAGCCCGTCCATCGACACGGCGACGGGCACGTTGTACGTCGGCACGGGCGAGAACTATTCGTCGCCCGCCAACGATCGAAGCGATGCGCTGCTCGCCATCGAGCTCAAGACAGGCAAACTGCTTTGGCACCGCCAGAAGACGGCGAACGATGCCTGGAACGTCGCCTGCATGATGCAGGACAACCCGAACTGTCCTGTCGAGAACGGCCCGGACTTCGACTTCGGCGCGGGCACGATCGTCGCGCGAACGAGCGCCGGGAAACCCATCCTGCTTGCCGGTCAAAAGTCTGGCGACGTCTACGCGCTCGATCTCGCCGATCAGGGGCGCCCGATCTGGCGCAACAAGGTCGGTCGTGGCGGCATCCAAGGTGGCGTTCACTTCGGCATGGCACTCGACGGCAAAACATTGTTCGTGCCGATCTCGGACATGTCGAATCCCGAAGCCGAAACCAACCTGCATGCGGTGCCCTCGAAGGCGGGCCTCTATGCCGTCGACATCGACACGGGTCGCATGCTTTGGTCGCAGCCCGCCAACGACGTCTGCAACGGTCGCAAGTTTTGCGAGCCGGGCATCTCGGCGGCGATCACGGCCATGCCGGGTGCCGTACTCGCCGGGCACATGGACGGACGCCTTCGCGCGTACGACAGCTCAACGGGTCGCGTGATCTGGGAATACGACACGACGCGTGAGTTCGTCACGGTCGATGGTTCCAAGGCGAGCGGAGGTTCGTTCGGTGGCGGTGCGGGCCCCGTGGTGCAGGACGGCATGCTGTTTGCCGCATCGGGCTACGGCGCTTACTTCCATATGCCAGGCAACGTTCTGCTCGTATTCGGACTGCCGGAATAACGACAATGAGCAAAAAAACACCGACCATGGAATGGGAAGGTGGCGAGGATCTCGCCACGCTGCGTATCGCCGTCACGACGATGGGTGATCTGCTGCTGACGGCGGCGGATCGAGACCCCAACAAAACGGCTCTCGTTTTTCCCGAGAAGAGCTACACCTATTCGGAGCTCGCAGCTCGTGCGATCCGTCGTGCACGCAGTCTGCAAGCTCTCGGTGTACGGCCGCGTGATCACGTGGGCATCCTCATGCCCACTTGCCCCGAGTTCGTCGAACTCTATTTCGCGATCGCGCTCTGCGGCGCCGTCATCGTGCCGATCAACGCGCGTTATCGCTCGGGGGAAATCGGCTACGTGGTGGAGAACGCCGACCTCGTGACGCTGATCACGACCGATGCAGTGGCCGATCAGGTCAACTTCGTCGAGCGGCTCGAGGGCGCCCTGACCGACCTACCCTCGCAGAAAGACCCGATGTCCTTGAAGCTCGCTGCGGCGCCGAAGTTGCGCAATGTGGTGCTCTACGGTCGCGAGGGGCGTCCCGGTTTCGTTTCCGAAGCGCAGTTTGATGCCGCCGCCGATCGAATCGCCGAGATCGAGGTCCACAAGACTCGTCTGCGAACGCGCGTGCGCGACACCGCGCTCATGCTCTACACCTCGGGCACGACGGCGAACCCGAAGGGCTGTCTCATCACACACGAGGCCCAGGTCCGCAACTCGATCGCACTCGGTCGTCACCGCTATCGTCTGACGCGCGAGGACTCGCTCTGGTCGCCGCTGCCGATGTTCCACATCGCCGCCGTGCTGCCCATGCTCGCGATCTTCGATGTCGGCGGCACGTATCTCACGATGGGGTACTTCGACGCAGGGGTCGCACTCAAGATGCTCGAGGATCACAAGGTCACGGTGACCTATCCGAGCTTCGTGACCATCATGCAGGGGCTCATCTACCACCCCGATTTCCCGACGCGCGATCTCTCGAGCATTCGTCTCATGAACTCCAACTTCGCCGTGCAACCGCCCGGCGTTGCGGAACCCATCATGAAGGCGATGCCCGCAGCCATCCAGGTGGGCAGCTTCGGCATGACCGAGGCCTCAGGTACCGTCTCGACGGGCTCGCCCGGCGAACCGGAGGCTCAAAGAATTACGCGCCTCGGTCGTCCGTTGCCGGGGCTCGAGGTCCGCGTGATCGATCCGAGCACGGGTCACGACATGCCGACCGGAGAGCGCGGCGAGGTTTTGGTCCGCGGATATAGCCTCTTCGAGGGCTACTACCGCGATCCGGTGAAGAGCGCCGAAGCACTCGACAAGGACGGCTGGTTCCACACCGGCGATATCGGGTCGGTCGATGCGCAAGGCACCATCATGTTCCACGGCCGCTTCAAGGACATGCTCAAGGTCGGCGGCGAGAATGTGGCCGCGGCCGAGATCGAGGCGCAGCTTCAGAAGCACAAAGCCGTCAAGCTCGCGCAGGTCGTCGGCATTCCCGACGCCAAGTACGCCGAGGTGCCCGCAGCCTTCGTCGAACTGCAACCCGGCGCCACGGCCACCGAAGCTGAGCTCATCGAGTTCTGCAAAAAAGATGTCGCCGGCTTCAAAGTTCCGCGACACATCCGGTTCGTGACCGAGTGGCCGATGTCCTCGAGCAAGATCCAGAAGTTCAAGCTGCGTACCGCGCTCGTCGAAGAACTCAAACTCGGTTGATCACGACCTTCGTCCACCACCCCTGAGGAGTACTCAACATGGCCGTCTTCTTCGCCCTGCTCAAGGTCAAAGCTGGTAAGGAAAAAGATTTCGAACGCTTGCAGCGTGAACTCTCGAAGCTCACCCACGACAACGAACCGGACACCATCGTCTACGACGTGATCCGCCACCGAGAGAAGAAAGGCGTCTATGCCGTCTACGCGCGCTTCAAAGATGAAGCCGCTTTCGAGTACCACCAGAAAACACCCTTCCACGATCGACTCGTCCCGCCGATCTTCGAGTGCCTCGATGGCGGTGCCGACGGCATGACGCTCGATTTCTACGATCACGTCGGCTGAGGGGCTGCCGATCATGACGCCGCCCGTAGTCGGCCCGGTGATTCAACTGGGTTTTGTGGTGCCGAACATCGAGGCGGCGGTCGCCCATTGGGCCTCGATCGGCGTCGGACCCTTCTTTCTGCTCGACCACATCCAGTTTGGGCGCTGTCATTTTCGTGGCAAACCACTGTCGATCGATATGTCGGTTGCAGTCGGTCAATGGGGCACGGTCCAGGTCGAACTCATCCATCAGCATTGCGGTACGCCGAGCATCTACACCACGTTCGACGGGTCGTCGCGCGGTGGCCTGCAACACATGGGCGTGATGACGGACTCGGTCGCCGACTCGTTGGCGCATCTTGCCGAACGCGGTGTCACGCCGGTCCAAGCCGGCGAGACCGCAAACGGCATTCGCTTCGCTTACGTGGACACGGATGAACGTCCCGGTGCACATCCGGGCGGCATGATCGAACTCATCGAGCGCGGTCCGGCGATCGACGGGTTTTTCTCTCTCGTGCGCAAGGCCGCCGTCGATTGGGACGGACGCGATCCCTTGCGCAAACTCGGGTGACCGGCAGCGTCTCAACGCTTCATCCGCCGCTGCGGCCCGTGCAGCTGGCCTATCACGTACCCGACTCGCGAGAGGCCGCCCTGCACTGTGCGAGTACTCGCGGCTGGGGACCGTTCTATCTCATGGAACGGATCCCGCTCGAGTTCTCGAGATATCGAGGACAAGAAACGCCCTGGGTGCACACTTCAGCCTACGGGCAAGCCGGCGACATCATGGTCGAGTTGATCTCGCAACCCGACGATGCGCCCTCTGTGCTGCGCGAGCGGTTCACGCGCGAACAACACGGCCTACACCACGTCGCCTCTTTCGTGGACCACCTCCCGACAGCGCTCGAATCCGAGCGGCAATGCGGACATCAGATCGCTCTCGAAGCGCGTACGGCGACGGGCGTCGATTTCGCGATGGTCGACACGGTAGCGACGCTCGGCCACATGCTCGAGCTCTACGAACCCAATCAGGCACTCAAAGATTTTTACGCATTCGTGCGACGCAAGGCCGAGGGCTGGGATGGCAGTCATCCGGTTCGCCTCCTGCGTTGAACCTGCGGTCATGGAGAACGATATGAACTCATTCAAAGACAAAGTCGTGGTCATCCTCGGGGCTGCCGGACGCGACAACATGGGCCAGGTCATGGCACGACGCTTCGCAGCAGAAGGCGCAAAGGTGGTGGTCGCCGGACGCCACGAGGGCCCTCTCACCGAACTCGCAACGGAGATCAGCGGCGAGTCCCAGGTATGCGACATCACGCGCAAGGCGGACGTCGAGGCGCTCGCCGAGGCCGTCTGGCAACGGCACGGACGGGCTCACGTCGCCATCAATTGCACGGGCTGGGGCCTACTCGCGAAACTTCTCGACACCACCGAAGAGCAGCTGGACCAACTTTCGGCTCTGCACTTCAAAGGCACGTTCTTCTTCATGCAGGCCTTCGTCGGCCGCATGTCGCGCAGCGGGGGCGGCTCGGTGATCACCGTGTCCTCGGCATCGGTTCGGGCCGTGCTGTACCACCATGCCGCTTACATCGCGACCAAAGCAGCCTCCGAAGCGCTCGTCCGATGTTTCGCCAATGAATTCGGCGGCAAGGGCGTCAAGGTGAACGCGCTCGCGCCAGGATTCACCGAAACACCGATGACGGCGACCGAATCGAAACTACCGGGTCTCCTCGATCTCTTCCGCAAGGAGTACCCCCTCGGACGGATCGGAACCTCGCAGGATGTGGCAGAGGCTGCGCTCTGGCTCGCCTCGGACGCCAGCTTCATCACGGGCGAAACGCTGCAGATCAATGGCGGGCTCACGCTGCGGCGAAATCCCTCGCCGGCGGAGATCAATGCCGCGCTGAAGGCGAGCGCACCGCCCCGCAGCTGAACTACGGGCGGTGCCGACTCACCGGTTGCTCAGCCCTTCGGAGCCTCGAACGGATCGAGATACTCGCGTACGTACGGCTCAGCGAGACAATCGACGATACCCGGGCCGTGCTCCCCGAGTGCCGGCGAGGTCATATGGGCCTCTTCGGCCGCTGCATTCGCAAACGACTCGATGACGGCATAACGACGCGGCTCGCGCAGCTTGAAAAATTCGTAGTAGAGCGTGCCGGGCTCGGTTTTGTGGACGACCTCGGTGAGCGCCTTGCAGCGCTGGACGAACTCGGCCTCACGCCCTTCTTTGATGAGCATCCTCGAGACGAATGTGACTTTCGACATGATGGTTCTCCCCGAAAAAAGCTGTTAGGCGATGCCAGCTCAACGTCGTTGATCGAAACGTCGTCCGACCATCGCCGCCGCGATATTCACCTTCTGGATATCGACCGCGCCACCGGCGATGCCCCAGCCCCACGCATCGCGCAGGCGACGCTCCATGGGATATTCGCGCGAGTAGCCATAGCCACCCATCAACTGCACGGCGTGTCCGCACACTTCACGGGCGATTTCATTGGCGAAGCATTTGGCCATCGACGATTCGAGCACCGAGGGCATACCGTGTTGTGCATTCACGGCCGCACGCCAAATGAGCAACCTCGCAGCGTCCACCCGCATGCGCATCTCCGCGAGGCGCACCTGCACGGCCTGGAACTCGACGATGGGTTTGCCGAACTGCTTGCGCTCTTGCACGTAGGCGATCACGTCATCGAGCGCACCAGAAGCTTGCGCGAGCGCCATGGTGGCGTTGCCGCAGCGCTCGAGGTCGAAGGCTTCCATGAGTTTCTTGAACCCGCCCGCCGGGACGACGATGTTCTCGAGCGGAATCACGCAATCCTCGAATACGAGATCCGAGGACGGAACGCCACGGAATCCCATGAGGTTCTCGCGGGCGCCGAAGGTGAGTCCCGGGGTGCCGCTCTCGACATAGACGGCACCGATCCCTTTCGGGCCAGGATCGTCGGAGAGACGGCAGTAGACGACATAACCGTCCGCATGTCCGCCACCCGAGCACCAGCGCTTCGTGCCATTGATGACCACGCGGTCGTTTTCGATGCGCGCGCGGGTCGTGAGATCGGTGAGGGCCGAGCCCGCGTTCGGCTCGGACATGGACACCGCAACGATCTTCTCGCCACGACAAACGGCCGGCACGACTTTGCGGCGCAACGACTCGCCGGCGAAATGCTCGATGGCGCGCACAGGGCCCACGCAGGATTCGAAGACCGGGAACGCGACGGCGCCCGACACCTTGGCTAACTCCTCGATGACGATGAGCGCCTCGAGATTGCCAAGTCCCAATCCGCCGTACTCTTCGGAGACGTTGATGCCGAGAAAACCCATCTCCGCGAACTCGCGAACGAGCTCGTGGGACGGCGGCTCGTCATGCTCTTCGCAATGCTTGGCATGTGCCGGAAGCTGCTCTTGGGCATACTTGCGGGCGGTCTCCTGCAGCGCTTGTTGTTCCTCGGTCAAAGAGAAGTTCATTACAAGGTCTCCCGATGTCTAAATCCGAATCCATTCTGAGCGGCATCCGCGTACTCGACTTTGGTCGATACGTCGCGGGCCCCTACTGTGCCACCCTTCTCGGCTATCTCGGTGCAGAAGTCATCCGCATCGAAAAGCCCGACGGAGGCGAAGACCGCTACATCGCGCCCATCACCCCGCAGGGCGAAGGCGGCGTATTCCTGCAGACGGCCTGCAACAAAAAATCGCTCACGCTCGACTTCGGCAAACCCGAGTCGCGCGAGATCGTACGCCGACTCGTGCAACGCGCGGATGTCGTCGTGGTCAATCTGCCACCGGCTGCACGCGAGTCGCTCGGCCTCGACTACGACACCCTGTCGGCGATCAACCCACGCATCATTCTCGCCTCTCAGACCGCATTCGGCGAGCACGGCCCCTATGCGAGCCGCGGAGGCTTCGACGGCGTCGGCCAAGCCATGTCCGGAGCGATGTTCATCACGGGCACCCCCGGCGCTCCCGCCAAGGCGGCGGCCCCCTATGTCGATTTCTCGACTGCAGTGCTCTCGGCCTTCGGCGTCCTGGCGGCCCTCATCGAGCGGGACCGCTCGGGCCGTGGCCAACACGTTCAGGCGGCGCTTCAGGCGACCGCCCTCGCCGTCTTCGGCTCCCATCTCATCGAGCAGGCCGTCACCGGCATCAATCGCGTCGGCACCGGCAACCGCGTGCAAACTTCTGCGCCCTCCGACGTGTTCGCCACCCGGGACGGCCA
>JBIJCL010000259.1:0-3375 GCA_044344725.1 Steroidobacteraceae bacterium
ACATCATCGAGTCCATCGGTGACGGCGATGTTCGAACGGCGTCGCTCTACGTGACTTTGGTGCCGCGTAAGGAGCGCTCGGTCAGTCAGAAGGAGTGGCAAGACCGGGTCACGCCGCTCTTTACCGACATCCCGGACGCGCGTGTCGCCTTCAGTGGTGACGATGCGGGTCCCGGCGGTCGTCCCATCACCTTGTTCCTCACGGGTGAGGATCCGGTGAAGATCGAAGCGGCGGCTCAGCGCGCGGTGACGGCGATGCGAGCGCTGCCTGAATTGCGCGATCCGCGGGTGAACGGCGATATGCAGCGACCCGAGGTGCTCGTGCGCCCACGCCTCGATCTCGCTTCCGAGCTCGGCGTTTCGGTCGCGGCGATCAGTCAGACCATTCGCATTGCGACGCTCGGTGATCTGCCCCAGAACGCGGCGAAGTTTTCCTTGAGTGATCGCCAGATTCCGATTCGCGTGAGTCTGCTCGAGGAATCCCGACGAGATCTTTCGACGCTCGAAAATCTGCCGGTGCGTACCGCATCGGGCTCGACGGTGCCGCTGAAGGCGGTCGCGGAGATCTCCTTCGGCGAGGGTCCGTCGGTGATCCGTCGCTACAACCAGACTCGGCGTGTCGTGGTCGAGTCGGATCTCGCCAAGGGCGTCGAAATCGGTCCGGCACTCGCCAAGGTGTATGCGCTGCCTGAGATCAAAAATTTACCCGAGGGCGTGCGACTCGTCGAAGTCGGTCAGGCCGAGTTCCTGAAGGAGCTCGCCTCCAACTTCACGCTCGCCATCGTCGCAGGAGTGTTGCTGGTTTTTGCGGTGCTCGTGCTGCTCTTTGCGCGCGTCTTTCAGCCGATCACCATTTTATCGGCGCTGCCCCTGTCGGTCGGGGGTGCGATCATCGCGCTCATGCTCACGGGCAAGCCGTTCTCGATGCCCGTCGTCATCGGCTTTCTCATGTTGATGGGCATCGTCGGCAAGAACTCCATCTTGCTCGTCGATTTCGCCATCGAGGAGATGCGTGCGGGTACGCCGAAGCTCGAGGCGCTGATCGAAGCGGGTCACAAACGGGCGCGACCGATCGTCATGACAACCGTGGCGATGGTGGCGGGCATGCTGCCGATCGCGCTCAGTTTGGCCGCGGGCGGTTTCCGTGCGCCCATGGGCATTGCCGTCATCGGCGGACTCATCACCTCGACCGCACTGACGCTCGTCATCGTGCCGTCGATGTTCTCGGTGATCGATGATCTCGAGCGCTGGTTGGCGCCGCGGTTCGCGAAATTATTGACCTCCGGGGAGACCCGGGAGGCTTGAGACGACTCAGCCTTGCCAGAGCAGGGCGAGCGCGAGGGTGCTCGAGGCGATGAACACGGTCGCGAGGGCGCCGAGAGCGAGCGGTTGCCAGCCCTGGGCGATGAGTTTGCGGACGTCGGTTTCGAGTCCGACGGCCGCGAGTGCGAGCGCCAGTAGGGCTTGCGCGATCGGCGAGGCGATCTGCTTCGCCTCGATCGGCAACCAGCCGCTGCCCGACAGCAGAACCATGCCGAGAAAGCCGAAGACGAACCACGGCATCGGCGCTCGGCCTTGAACCTCGCCGGTGTTGGCATCGGCCCGACGTTCCAGTTGGCGTTGCGCCCAAAGCCCCATTCCGATGATGAGGGGCGCCAGCATCAAGACGCGTGCGAGCTTGGCGACGGTCGCAAATTCTCCAGCCGCCTCGCCGCGAGCGAAACCGGCGGCAACGACCTGCGCTACTTCGTGCACTGAGGCGCCGGTCCAGAGGCCGTAGCTGCGCGCATCGAGGTCTAGTATCCCGCCGATCACGGGATACGCGAACATCGCGATCGTGCCGAAAAGGGTGACCGTCGCGAGGGCGTAGGCGACGGCTTCCTCATCGTCTCGCACGACCGTATTGGCGGCCACGATGGCTGAGGCGCCGCAGATGCCTGTGCCCGTGGCGATCAGCGTGGCGAGGCCCGCGCGGACACCGAGGCGAGCGCCAAGCCACTGTGTCAGAAAGAACGTACCGAGGAGCGCGAAGGCCAGGATGGCGAGACCGGCGACGCCGATCCCCAGGATTTCGGCGAGGGTGACCTGCAGGCCGAGCAGTACGATTCCGGTGCGCAGGGGTCGGCGCAGGCACATGGCGATTCCGGCGCGCGCGCGCTCCGGTCGACCGACCGTGTTGCGAAGCGCCATGCCGATGACGATGGCGAGCATCAATGGGCTGATCTTGGAGAGCCCCGGGAGCTCGAGGGCGCGGACGCCGAAGGCGGCGGCGGCCACCCCGGCGGCGAGTAGCAAGCCCGGAAGCTGGGAGGCCAAGGCGGAGGAGCCGTGGGTGGTAGGGGGGTGCGACGGGGAGGCCATGGGGGTTCTCGGAGGGCTAAGGTCGATGCGTTGCGGAGTCGCAACACTCATTTTGGAGCAGGATCAACACTATAGCGCGCGAAATTGTAGTGTTGCAGTCGAAGTTCGGTGTTAGACTTCCGGGCGATCGTTGCCTTTCTGTCTGCATCTCTGGGCGTCCTAACGCCGGTCTGCATTGCTGAATCGACATCGATCAGGAGGCCCCGGTGGGCTGTCGTTGTCGAAAGGCAGGGCGTCAACCGAGGCGATTTGTCAGTTAGTTTGTTAGAGAGTGTTTCCAGAGATGGCAAAAATTTATGTAGGCAATCTGCCTTTTACCGCTGATGAAGCGGCAGTCCGCGCGCTGTTTGCTCAGCACGGCGAAGTGACTTCGGTCGCTCTTCCGGTCGATCGTGATACCGGTCGTCCGCGCGGTTTCGGCTTTGTTGAAATGGGTCAGGATGACGCGGCTCGCGCCATTCAGGCTCTCAACGGCTACTCCATGGGCGGTCGCCCGCTGCGCGTCAATGAAGCGCAGGATCGTCCCCGCACCGGTGGCGGTGGCGGTCGTCCGGGTGGCGGCTTCCGCGGCGGCGGCGGTGGTGGCGGTGGCTACCGCGGCGGTGGCGGTGGCGGTGGCGGTGGTGGCGGCGGCGGTCGCTGGTAAAGCGCGCTGACGTTCACCGCAACGCGGTCGAACCAAAAAGGCCCGGCTAATCACCGGGCCTTTTTCTTTTTGCGCGAGCCCCTGTCGCGGCGCGAGGGTTGAGTTACCTGGTATCGCGCGCCACGCGTACGAGCTGTTTGCCGACATTGCGCCCCTCGAAGAGCCGGATCAGAGCCGCGGGCATCTGTTCGAGTCCCTCGAGGATATCCTCCTGATAGGTCAGTTTGCCCGCCGCAATCCAGTCGGCGAGCTGCGATTCGGCGCGTTCGAATCGCTCGCTCATTTCATAGATGAAAAAGGCTTCCATGCGCGCCATTTTTTTGAAGATGGCGAAGGCATTCTTGAGCGCATAGGGTCGTTCGACGCCGT
>JBIJCL010000260.1:0-3371 GCA_044344725.1 Steroidobacteraceae bacterium
ATGCCGGATTTTCTCGATCTCGCGCAGAACGTTCTGCTTCGCACGGATGTCATCGGCGAAGCGGGCGAGAGGTGCCGACCACTTCTTGCCTGCCTTGATGTGCTTGGCGGCCCAACGATCATTGGTTTCGTTGCGCGGGAACGACCCGATGAACTCTTTGCGAGGCATGCCGGCGTCACGCACGGCAATGACCATGATTTCTTTCTCTAGTTGACGAATTTCATTGATGTGGGAGCGCAGATGGTCGATCAGCGCCTCGAACATGCGAGGCGACAGTTTGAGCTCCATGAATTCGGCAGCCAGCTTCTTGCGAATTTTTTGAGTCTTGGGGTCTT
The DNA here is from genome assembly GCA_044344725.1 of Steroidobacteraceae bacterium. Classification (GTDB taxonomy): domain Bacteria; phylum Pseudomonadota; class Gammaproteobacteria; order Steroidobacterales; family Steroidobacteraceae; genus UBA964. The sequence continues at coordinate 336 of JBIJCL010000260.1, forward strand.
CGGTGCCGACTTTGGCCATCGAGCTGAGCATCTGTCCATGCAGCTTGATCATCGAGGCAAAGCGAGCCGCAGTCTCGACCGGATCAGGTCCGGTATCGACGGCCTCTTCGCTGTCGTCACCCTCTTCTGACTCGGTTTCCTCGGCAACGGGTGCGGAGGCGTCGACCTTCGTGGGATTTTGCGGCTGCGCGATGACATCTGGCGCATTCGGATCGATGAAGCCCACCAGAATGTCGGCGAGGCGTCCCGTGCCACCCTTGACGTTTTCGTAAACCTTGAAGATGAAGTCGAACGTCGGCGGATAGATCGCGAGCTGTCCGCGTACCGAGTTGAGGCCTTCCTCGATGCGCTTGGCGATGCTGATTTCACCTTCGCGGGTAAGTAGCTCGACCGTACCCATTTCGCGCATGTACATGCGAACGGGATCGGTCGTACGACCTAGCTCTGCATCGAGTGCCGCAAGTGCCGCGGCGGCTTCTTCGATGGCTTCCTCGTCAGAAGGCGCGGTTGTCTCGGGCGCCAGGATCGACTCGCTCTCCGGTGCTTTTTCATAGACCGGAATGCCCATGTCGTTGATCGTGTTGACGATCTCTTCGATCTGTTCGGGATCAACGATTTCGGAGGGCAGGTAGTCGTTCACCTGCGAGTAGGTGAGATAGCTCTGCTCTTTGCCAAGCGCGATGAGTTGCTTGAGCTGCGACTGGCGCTCCTCAGGGAGCGCGAGCGGTCGTCGCTCGGGGAAATTCAGCACCTTGCTGCCCTCGTTCGCGGCAGCCTTGGCCGCCTTGGATGACGAGGTTTTGGGCTTGCTCTCGCTGACCTTCGGCTCCGAAGCCGGCGTCGGCGCGGTCGGTTTCACGGCGCCCTTGGTAGCGGGGGCGGCTTTGGCGGCCGGCGCGGCCTTATCGGGGGTCGCAGCTTTCGCAGGAGTTGAGCCCTTCGCGGGCGTTGCAGCCTTGGCCGGGGTCGCACCGCCCTTGGCCGGAGACGTGTCTTTCGTCGTAGCGGCAGGTTTGGCCGTGGAAACGCCTTTGGCGGCGGGTTTCGGAGTGGCAGGCGCCGCCGCAGCCTTTGCCGGGGCTTTGGGAGCGGGCTTCGCGGCAGGCGTCGGCTTGGCCGTCGCTGCCGGCTTGGCAGGAGCCTTAGGGACCGGCTTGGCGGTCTTCGGCAGCGGTTTGGCGGATTTTGCCGTCGGTTTCACGGCTGGTTTCGCAGCAGCCGGGCGCACGGGTTTCTTGCCAGGGGAAGCCTTGGGTTTCTTGCTCATTTGGATGCCTGCCGGGTCGAGGCCCGGGCCTTGGAAGCGAACCGGCAACTATACGGGAAAGAGGGGGTCTAGGCCAGATTCCGGGGCCTAAAATAGCGCAATCCGTAGGGTGCCTAACTGCGAGTTCGACCGGCCATCAGTTGCTGGAGTTCCGTGCGTTCCGTTGGCGACAAACCCGCTGATTTTTCGCGGTCTAACAAACTATCGAGCCGCCGCCGCCGTTGCTCGTCCCGCATTCGTGCAAGCGCGTTGCGCACCTCCTGCACGGCCGCCTCCTCGGTCGGCATGAGTGATTCCGCGACCGCGAGCCGGGACAGGCGTTCCGCCTCGGGACGATCACGCCACCTCTCCAAAAGCTGACCGGTATTGGCGCAGGGGTTTTCGCGAAGATCGGACACGAGCTCGCGCAGGATGTCAGAGCCCGGTTCATCGAGGCTCGAGAGGATATCGAGATCAGGCTGGGTGAGTCGCGTGGCGACCTTCGGGTGATGGACGAGGGTGAGTACCGCCTGCCGCATCAGGCCTCCGCGGCCTGCACTGCGCGACGAGGGTCGGGAACCCGACGAATCTCGGTCGTTCGAGCGACGGTTTCCATTGAAGCCGGCTTCACTGCCGCCCCCGCCGCCACCCGCCCACAATTCGCGGAGGCGTGTCGCGGGGAGTCGGATCGCCTCGGCAAGGCGCTCCACCAGCAATTCGCGGTATATCCCCTCTGGCACTTTGGCGACGAGCGGGCGAGCCATTTCGGCGAACCGGGCGCGCCCGTCGGCGTGGGCGAGATCGACCTCGGACGACAGCTGTTGAACCAGATACTCGGAAAGCGGCAGGGCTTGGTCGAGCCGCGCCTCGAAAGATTCGCGACCTTCCTCGCCTACTAGGGTGTCCGGGTCGTGTCCGTCGGGCAAGAACAAGAACTTCAACTGCCGACCCTCGCGCACCTCGGGTAACGCGTTGTTGAGCGCGCGCCAGGCGGCGGCGCGTCCCGCTCGATCGCCGTCGAACGCGAATACCACTTCGCTCACCAGCCGGAACAATCGTTTGAGGTGCTCCGGTGTCGTCGCCGTCCCGAGCGTGGCGACGGCGTAATGAATTCCGGCCTGATGCAGTCTGACCACATCCATGTATCCCTCGACCACCATCAGGCGATGGAGGGGTGTCCGAGCCTGACGAACTTCGTAGAGGCCGTAGAGCTCGCGGCCTTTGTGAAAAAGTGTCGTCTCCGGAGAGTTCAAATATTTGGGTTCCCCTTGATCGATGATTCGTCCGCCGAAGGCGATCACGCGTCCTCGCGCATCGCGGATGGGGAACATGATGCGGTCGCGAAATCGATCGTAGTGACGCTCGCCGTCGCGGCCGGCACCACCATCGCGCTCGATGATGAGGCCGCAAGCGAGCAAAGCCTCACGTCCTTTTGTATCTTTGGAGAAACGATCAAGGACTTCATTCCACGAATTGGCTGAATATCCGATACCAAATCGCTGGATGATCTCCGCGCTCAGGCCGCGATTCGCAAGGTACTTGGACGCGCGTGAATCAGCCTTGAGTTTGGCGGCCCAATGTTTGGCGACTTCGGCCATGAGCCCGGCGAGATCGGCCTGGTCTCGACTCCGATCATCGTTGGGACGGGCCTCACGAGGGATCTCGGCACCAAGTCGCGAGGCCAATTCTTCGACGGCTTCGACGAAGCCCAGTCGATCGTAATTCATCAAAAAGCCGAGCACGGTGCCGTGGGCGCCACAGCCGAAGCAGTGATAGAACTGTTTATCCGG
>JBIJCL010000261.1:0-3357 GCA_044344725.1 Steroidobacteraceae bacterium
ATGGAGTTCGCCGTCGAAGCACAGAACCTGCTCGCCGTCAGTCTCGAGGGCGCAGTCGGCTAACGCCGCATCGCCGTCCAATATTCACTGGAATACACGCCATGCTCAGCATCAAAGATCTGCGAACCACCGTCGGCAACCGCAAAGTACTCGATGGCCTCAGTCTCGAGGTTCCCGCCGGCGAAGTGCACGCCATCATGGGACCGAACGGATCGGGCAAAAGCACCCTCGCCTACACGCTCGCGGGTCGACCGGGTTACGAGGTCACGGGCGGCAGCGTGAGCTATCGCGGCGAAGATCTGCTCGCACTCGAGCCCGAGGCACGGGCCCAACGTGGGCTTTTCTTGGGCTTTCAGTATCCGGTCGAGATTCCGGGCGTGAATAATGTCTATCTTCTCAAGGCTGCGCTCAACGCGGCGCGCAAACAGCGCGGACTGCCCGAAGTCGATGCCTTCGAGTTCCTCACGCTCGTGCGCGAGAAGATGAAAATCATGCAGATGGACGAGTCGTTCTTGTCGCGCGGCGTCAACGAAGGGTTTTCGGGTGGCGAGAAGAAGCGCAACGAGATTCTGCAGATGCTCGTGCTCGAGCCCTCGCTCGCGCTACTCGATGAAACCGACTCGGGTCTCGACATCGATGCGCTCAAGGTCGTGGCTAACGGCGTCAATACGCTGCGCTCCCCTGATCGCGCGATCGTGCTCGTGACGCACTACCAGCGGCTGCTCGATTACATCAAACCCGATCGCGTACACGTGCTCGCACGCGGCAAGATCATCCGCAGCGGTGGCCCGGAACTCGCGCAGGAGCTCGAAGCACGCGGTTACGATTGGCTACTCACGGACGCGGCCTGAAGTCTTACGAGAGAATCATGAGCGCCCTCCCCGCCAGCTTGCCGACTCCTCGAGATGAGAACTGGAAGTACGCGAACCTTCGCGCACTTTCGCGTGCCCGCTTCGAGCCCTCACCGACTCCCTCGGCGGAGACCTTGGCGCGCGTAACCGCCGCCCTGCCTGCGCCGCTTGCGGGTTTCGAGCGCATCGTGGTGATCGACGGGTTCGTTTCGAATACCACTGCGGTGACCCCTCCGACGGCGATCGACACGATCGAGGCAGACCGGTACTTCCTCGAACTCAACCGCCGTCTGCGTACCGACACGCTTCGCCTCGAGGTCGGGCGTCAACAAAAGCGAGCCGTGGAAGTGGTCGTGGTGTCTCTCGGTACCTCGCATCCCGCGATCGAGGTGACGCTCGCCGAGGGCGCCGAGCTCTCGCTCATCGAGCGTCACCTTCCGCTCGCCGCCGAGGCGGTCATCACCAACCTCGCCGTCTCTGCCGTCGTGGGTGCGCACGCCCGTCTCGAACTCTCGCGCATCGCTCAAGCGAGCCCCAAGGCCCAGCATATCGAGACGATCGAGTTGCAACTCGGCGAAGGCTCGACGACCAAGGTCATCCAATTGACGACGGGTGCGGCAGTCAGCCGAACCACCGCGTTCGTGGAGCATGCAGGACGCGAGTCTGCGCTCGAGTGGCATGCTGCGGCACTCGGTGAAGGCACGCAGTCGCACGATGCTTACGTTCGGATCGCGCACTCAGCCCCCGGCGCCAAAACCCTGCAACAATTTCGCGGCATCGCCTCGGGTCGCTCGCGAGTGTCGTTCAACGGGCATATGCGGGTCGATGCGACCTCGCCGAACGCGCAGTCCGATCAATCTTTGAAGTGCCTGCTCGCCGGGTCGGAGGCCGAGGCCGACGTCCGTCCGCAGCTCGAAATCTACACGGATGCCGTCAAAGCGAGTCACGGCGCCACGGTGGGCAAGCTCGATCCGGACATGCTCTTCTACCTGCTCTCGCGCGGCATTCCCGAAGAATCGGCAGCGTCACTCCTCAAGTGGGCGTTCGTGAGCGACGTGCTCAGTCGACTCTCGAATCCCGCTCTGCGCGCGGACCTCGAACACTCCCTCGAACGCGTGCTACCTGGCGCCGTCGCCGCACGGGCGGGCACATGAACGCGCTCGCTTCCAAGACGTTCTACGACGTCACTCGAGTCCGGGCGGACTTCCCGATCCTCTCGACCACGGTTCGCGGCAAGCGTCTCGCGTTTCTCGATACTGCAGCCTCGGCTCAGCGTCCTCTGGCCGTCATCGAAGCCGTCGACCACTACGAACGCACGAGCCACGCCAACGTGCACCGCGGTGTGTATCAACTCAGCCAGAAGGCCACCGATGCTTTCGAGGGCGCACGCGAACGCGTGCGACGCTTTCTCAATGCCGCGAGCCTCAAAGAAGTCGTCTTCACCCGCGGCACGACCGAATCGATCAACCTCGTCGCACAGTCCTGGGGCCAGCGTCTCGGCCCGGGCGATGAGATCCTGATCACCTGGATGGAACATCACGCGAACATCGTTCCGTGGCAGATGCTCTGCCAGCGCACAGGCGCCACGCTCAAGGTGGCACCGATCGATCGGCGAGGCGAGCTCGACCTTGAAGCCTTCCGCGCGTTGATCTCGAGCCGCACCAAGCTGGTGGCGTTTACGCAAGTCTCGAATGCGCTCGGCACCGTGCTGCCGATCAAAGACATGATCGCCGCCGCGCGAGCCGTCGGAGCGCTCACGCTCGTCGACGGCGCCCAGGCCGTTGCCCACCAACGAATCGACGTGCAGGCGCTCGGTTGCGATTTCTACGCCTTCTCGAGTCACAAACTCTACGGACCTACGGGTATCGGTGTGCTCTGGGCACGGGAGTCCGTGCTGCGGGAGATGCCACCTTGGCAAGGCGGCGGGGACATGATCCTCACAGTCAGCTTTTCGGGCACGACCTATAACGACCTGCCCTACCGTTTCGAAGCCGGCACACCGAACATCTCGGGTGCCGTGGGACTCGCCGCGGCCATCGACTACCTCGATGCGCTCGGCGTCGAGCGCGCCCACGATCACGAACAGCGTCTGCTCACGCGGGCGACTGCGGCGCTGAAGGCGATCGACGGGCTGCAAATCATCGGCGAGGCCAAAGAAAAATCCGGCGTGATCTCCTTCGTATTGGATGGCGTACATCCGCACGACCTCGGCACCATTCTCGATGACGAAGGCGTCGCGGTACGCACCGGTCATCACTGCGCGATGCCCGTCATGGATTTCTTCGATGTACCGGCGACGGCTCGCGCGTCCTTCGGTTGCTACTCGGACGACGCCGACATCGACCAGCTCGTGCGGGCTCTTGGACGCGCCCGTGAGGTATTCGGCTGATGGATCTCAAAGATCTCTATCGGGACGTGATTCTCGATCACAACAAGCACCCGAGGAATTTCGGACGACTCGACCCCTGCGACACGTCGGCGGACGGTAACAATCCGCTCTGCGGCG
>JBIJCL010000022.1:0-12415 GCA_044344725.1 Steroidobacteraceae bacterium
TGGTTGGTGAGCTTGATGTTCCAGTAGTCCGTCTTGACGCGGAGCCACTCGAGCGGATCCCACACGACGCCGAAGCCGAACTGCTCGGACTGCTCCGACTCGAGGTTCGGGTTGGCGATCGAGTAGGTCGTGACCTGCGTGGTGCAGGTCGGCGCGAGACCGAAGGCTTGGCAAGTACGCGGATCGGCCACGCCAGCAGCGCTGAACGAAGGCTGAGCCGAGAGGATGTCGAGCGTTGGGGCGCGGAAGCCTTCGCCGTAGCTCGCACGGACGGTCACGCTCTCGAGCGGCGTCCAGCGCAGGGCGATCTGCGGGGAAAGGTCGTTGCCGTAATCGCTGTATTCGTCAAAGCGAGCCGCGATGTTGGCCTCGAGGCTCTTGACGACCGGCAGCGACACTTCGACAAACGCAGCCTTGGCCTGACGTCCGCCGAAGGCAGAGTTTCCTGCCGAGCCGACGATCTGACCGGAGGACTGCAGCGTGTCGTAGATGTCCTGGTAGGTCTCTTTGCGGTACTCGCCACCAAAGGCGATGCCCGCCGTGCCACCCGGCAGTTCGAAGAGGTCGGTCGATGCCGTGGCGTAGATTTCCTTGGACAGGAATTTCGCGTCACGGTTGATGGTCGCGATCATCGAGTCGAGAACCGTACGCGGGTTGCCGAACGGGTTGTAGATGTCGTACGCACCGCTCGAGATCTGCTGCTGAGCGAGACCGCCCACCACGTAGTTGCGGCCGAACTCGTAATACTGCGCATCGGAACGACGGACACCGGCGTTGATGTCGAAGTTGCCGAACTTGCCGTCCACACCCCAGTCGATGAGGTAGTTGTTGCCATCCGTGAACGTGTCGCGGTTACCGAGGGCCGCGAAACGGTGACGCATGAAGAGCGGCGTGGTCGGATAACCGGCCGTCGGGAACTTGTTCGCCGGATGGTTCGGCGAGTTCGACGGCAGGAAGATCGAGCCACCCGGCCAGGGCGACGACGGCACCGGCGCGTATCGGCCGAAGGACTCGACGCGCGAGATGGACGTGTTGAGGTAGGTGGTCCAATCGTCGTTCAGGTCGTACTGACCGCGAGCGAAGAGCGCGGTGTTGCCGACCTCGGCTTCGTACGCACCCTCGAGTGAATAGTTATAGAAGCAGCGTGAGGACGCGCCCGAACCAGTCTTGACGAAACCGCGGCCTTCACAGCCACCCGGAACCGCCGAACCGTAGGTCGGGTTGATGTGACGCGAGGTCGCGCGGAAACCGTAGAGAGTCCCCGGAGCTGCCGCCGCGTTGTAGAACTCGTTCGAGAACGACGAGATCGAGCTGTCCGAGAACGAGTAGTCACGATCGCGCTGGAAGATGATGTCGCGGTGGTTGTAGGAGATACCCGCGAGCAGCGAGCCACGGTCACCCGAGGCACCAAAGATCAACGAGCCTTCTTCGGTCTCACCGCCTTCACGCTCAGGGTCGCTTCCGCCCACCATGACCTGCACGCCCGAGAAGTCGCGACGCGTGATGATGTTCACCACACCGCCGATGGCGTCGGAACCGTAAATTGCCGAGGCGCCGTTCGTGATGACCTCGATGCGCTCGACCGCGGCGAGCGGGATGCTGTTGAGGTCCTGGGCGCTACCGACGTTCGGCGCGACCGGAGCGCGACGACCGTCGATGAGAATCAGGGTGCGGCCTTCGCCGAGACCACGCAGGCTGATGCCCGCGAAGGACTGGGCCGAGTTACCCGACTGTTGGCGGGCCGAGCCGAACGAGTTGAAGGGCAAGTCGCGGATGTAGTCGGCGACGGACGTTTCACCGCTCGCCTCGAGTTCCACACGGGTGATGACCGTGACAGGGAGAGCGGCCGTCTCGATGTTCTCGCGCTTGATGCGCGAACCCGTGACGACGACTTCTTCGAGATCCTGAGCGACAGCAGACTGCATCCCAGGTACCGACATGGCAATCGCAGCCGAAACTGCAAGAGCAATTGGCGACTTATACATTTCTTTGAGACCTCCGGTTTTAAATCTTGTTTTTGGGACGCTCGCGATGCGCCCAAAACCCCGTTCGACCAACTTCGTCTGTTGCCGAATTGTGACGGTTATAGCCGTTTTCTTATCACCAAGCAATTTTTGTTGCTTTAGCGCAACACAGCGATTTTTTTGCCGTCATTCACTCCGCTGCCCGGGAAGAGCGCGACCGTGTCACCCGGAACGAGTCCTGACCGAATTTCGCGGAACTGTTCGTCCTGAACCCCGGCCTCGACCGGGCGCAACCTGGCGCGGCCGCTCTCGATCACATATACCGCCCAACGATCGCCGTCCCTGAACAGTGCGCCAAGCGGCACCCGAACGGCGTCCCGGTTTTCGGCGACGATCACGCGCGCATCTACCCTATATTCATGTGATTTGAGCGCATCGGGCGGCGGATCAATGAAATTGAGGATCACCCGCGTACGCTGTTCCTCGATACCCAGCGCGGACACCTTGGTGCGGGCGACGGGCTCGATGCGCTCGACGACCGCCGCGATGGCGCTCGAGGTCGTCGTGCCCCGCTCACCCCAATTTTCAATGAATGCGCGATCGCCTGGCTTCATCCGAACCGCATCTTGGGAAAGGAAGTCGGCGACGACGTCGATACGCGAGGGATCGCCCAGTACGACGACGGGCATACCCGCCGTGATCATGGTTTCACTTTCCTGCGGAACAGACAGCACCGTGCCTGATGCGGGCGCATTGAGCGACAGCACCCCTGCCCGACCATCGCGACCGGCATCGAGCAAGGCACTGCGCGCACGTCGCAACTCGGCTGACGCGGCCGCCTCGGTGGCGAGCGCCGCGCGAAGACGAACTCGGGCTGTGTCTCGATCGGAGTCGGCGATGAGGCGTGCCGCAGCGAGTTTTTGGGCACGAGCGTCTTCGATCGCCGCAAGTTCGCGCTCGGCGATCGCGGCGCGTTCGCGCGCTTCGGCAGCCGCGACGATCGCCCTCGCCTCGGCGTCGCTGCGCGGATCGAGAAACCCCGACGCACCGCGCGTCATGCGGGCGAGCGGCTCCCCTTTTTGAACGCGATCACCCGCCTCGACGGCGACGCGCAACAAGCGACCTGATACCGGAGCACTCACGACGTAGACCTCGCGCATACGCGTGCGGCCCTCATCGACGAGACTCGCGCGCACGGTGCCGCGATCGACGACGGCCACTTCGACGGAAACTGCTTGCGGCAAAACCGCAAACAATGCGAGCACCAAGAGCACGGCGATGCCGAGGACATAAAGCCAGCGGCGACGAATTATTTGAATGATGCGATTCATGTTCACTCTCTTGATTTGAGCACGCCGACGAGATCGAGTCGATCGACATCGCGACGAACCCACAATGCGGCGATAACAACGGCTGCGACGACGAAGAGCGCGGAGCGCGCATAGGTCGCGGCATCAAACACGAAGGGGAAAGAAAACAGATCGGTTTCGAACTGCTCCATCATCCAGCGGGATAACGCCGCGCCGAGAAGGAGCCCGAGGGGCAGCGCTGCAGCGAGCAACACCGCGAGTTCACCGAGCAAGACCCACGAGGCTTCGCGACGCCTGAACCCCAGCACCCGGAGCGTGGCGAGGTCGCGCTCTTGTTCGCCGAGCGTGACGCGCGCCGCCGAAAACGCGACGCCCGCAGCCATGGCGAGCGAGAACATCAAGAACATGAACGAGAAAAATCCGGCGCCCTGCTCGAAGAGTTGACGCAACGATCGCTCAGCGTTGTCCGCAAACGTGACACCGACGATGGCCGGGATATTCTTGAGCCGCGAACTCAATGGGTCGCGAAATGCGGCATCGATGACGAGGTAGGCCGAGTCGACTCTATCGGGTTCGCGCAGCAATCGACCGAGCGCCTTGCGCTCCATGTAGGCTGCCGATCCGAGAAACGGCTGCACGATACGAACGACGCGAATCTCTGTACTGACACGAGGTCCGTCCGTCGCCTCAAGCCAGAGTCGATCGCCCACTTCGACATTAAGCTTACGGGCGAGGCCTGCGGAAAGCGTCAGTCCCTCTGCCGTCGGTTCGATCACCTCGAGATCGGTACTCACGATGCGATTGAGCATCGCCCCTTCCGGGATACCGAGCACGGCCTCGCGCTCGCGTCGTGAGCCGGCGGAAAGAAACACGTCTGCAGTACGCAGGGGTTCGACCTGCAGCACACCTGGAAGTCGCCCCACCTCGCGTAGTACCCGCTCGTGCTCGCGCTCGGCGAACGTGAGCGTCACATCCATCCGTTGGGTCGTGCCGAAGTTGATGCCGATGATGCGCTCGATGGCGATCGGAAAATGTTCGGACATGATGAGCAGGGCGAGCGCGAGTGCGATGCCCGTAACCGTGGTCGCGGATCTTCTCGGAAATCGCAGAATACGGCGGGCCAACATGCGCGAGCGCGCATCGAGCGCACGGAGCCGCTGCTCCAAATGCTCCCCAAGTCGGCGAAATGCGGTCGGTGCCGGAGGCGCAAGCGCCACGGCGGGTGCGAGACGAATGGCGCGGCGCACTGCGGCAAGCGCACCCAAGACCGCCGCGATGAGCGCCACCACGAAAGCACCGAGATACACGAGCGGCCCGGCTTCGAAATCGAGTTCGGGCAGGTGGTATACCGCTTGGTAGACACTCGCCATGTACCCACCCACATAGGTGCCGAGCACGATGCCGAGCACGGCAGCGGCAAGACAAAACGCGAGTGCGAACTTTGCGTAGTGCGCGCCGATGATCGTATTGGGATAGCCGAAAGCCTTGAGCAGCCCGATATTCGCGCGTTCTGTCGCTACGAGGCGCGAGAGCATCACGTTGATCAAGAACACTGCGACTAACAAAAAAATCGGCGGCAAGATGCTGGCGAGCGTTCGCAGTTGCGACAGCTCATCCGAGAGATATCGCGCGGAGAGCATGCGATCACGGCCATAAAGGCCTCGCCCGCCGTAGCGGGCAAGCTGCGCATCGAGGCTTGCGATCACGCCCTGACGGTCGGCGTCGACTTGCAGACGCAGCACGACATCGTTGAATGCTCCATCGAGATCGAGCGCACGACCAAGCGCTTCACGGTTCATCCACAGCACACCGAAGCGTCGAGGCTCGGGAAGAATATCGCCCGGCGCCACGGCAAACACGAACTCAGGACTACTTGCGATGCCGGTGACTTCGACGATCTTGCGCTGACCGAGGATGAGTACCGGCAATCGCTGCCCGGGCTCGATGGAGTGCGCTTCGGCAAAAGATTCGTTGACGAGCACCTCGGCGCTGCGCGTGGCCTCGGGCCATCGGCCGCGCTTGAGTACGAGATCATTCACCCGGGGTCGTCGATCGGCGGGCAGCGAGACGAGCCGCGCGGATACCGGCTCGGCGACGCCTTCGATGCTGAGCAAGCCGACCCCGCTCGCGCGCACCTCGAGACCTGCAACGCCGGGCTCTGCAGCGAGATCCGCAGCGATGCGATCGGGCGCACGCACGAGTGAACCTGCGAGGTCTGCCATCAGCGAGCGCGCGTAATACCGATCGCGCGATACCTCGAGCGAACCGTACATACCCGTCGCCATGACGAAGATGGCAATGCCGCAGCCGAGCACGACACCCACCGCGACCGCCTGCAACCATAGCCGACGCAAGTCCCTCAATAATTTTCGATCGAGCGGTGTCACCAGTGTAACTGCGACGGTGGAACGCGCGCGGGATTGCGCTCGAGGCTACGAATGAGTCCGTCGGCAAATCGCACCACACGATCACCAAGCCTTGCGATATCGGCGTTGTGGGTGATGAGCAGCGTCGTCGTGCCGAGCTCTTCGTTGATCCGCAAAATCGACTCGAGCACACGGATGCCCGTCGCGACATCGAGCGCACCGGTCGGCTCGTCACAGAGCAGCACGCTCGGTCGCTTGGCGATCGCACGCGCGATCGCGACACGCTGCTGCTCACCACCCGAGAGCTGAGCCGGAAAATGCGTCATCCGCTCGGCGAGGCCCACCAAGCCGAGCGCCTCCTCGGCGGGCATCGGGGCATCGGCCACCTCGGTCACGAGTTCGACGTTTTCGCGCGCGGTGAGGCTGGCGATGAGGTTGTAAAACTGGAACACGAAACCGACGTGGTGACGACGGTAATCGGTGAGTGCGGCATCGGTGGCGGTTGCGAGCTCGAGTTCACCGAACCGTACGCTGCCTGCCGTCGGATGATCGAGTCCACCCAAAATATTGAGCAGTGTGGACTTACCGGAACCCGAAGGTCCGAGCAACACGAGGAGCTCACCGGGGTCGATGTGTAGGTCTATGCCGCGCAGCGCATGGACCGCCGCCGCACCCTCACCATATGTCTTGCGCAGCCCCCGCAGTTCGAAAACGGGTGGACGCGAGGCGGTCATCCCACCCAGGCTCGCGCGTTTCTGAAGAGACGCATCCAGCCGGAGTATTCGGCGTTACCCGGGGGTCGCCAGGACATCTGCACCGCTCGAAAGACGCGCTCGGGGTGAGGCATCGCGAGCGTCACACGACCGTCGAGGTTGCAAAGCGCGGCGAGTCCGTTCGGCGAGCCGTTGGGGTTGGCGGGATAGCGCGTAGCGATTTCGCCGGCGCGAACGACGTATCGAAGCCCCACCGTACCCGAGGCCTCGCAGGCGGCTGCTTGCGCAGCATCGGAGAATTCGGCGCGACCTTCGCCGTGCGAAACGGCGATGGGCAGCACGGAACCCGTCATACCCATGAAGAAAATGGAAGGGGTCGACATCACTTCGACGAGCGTGGCACGTCCTTCGAATTGTTCAACGCGGTTGCGCACGAAGCGCGGCCAATGCGACGCCCCAGGGACGATGGGCGCAAGCTGCGCCATCATCTGACATCCATTGCAAATACCGAGCGCAAACGTCTCGCGACGGGCAAAGAATTCGGCGAACGAATCACGCATCTGCGGATTGAACAGAATCGACTTCGCCCAACCCTCGCCGGCGCCGAGCACGTCGCCATACGAGAAGCCGCCGCAGGCGACGAGTCCGCGGAACTCCGCGAGATCGCGACGGCCCGCGATGAGATCGGTCATGTGGATGTCGTGCGCCTCGAAACCTGCACGATCGAACACCGCGGCCATCTCGGATTGGCTATTGACGCCCTGCTCGCGCAGGACGGCGATCTTGGGACGCGCACCGCGACTGACGAAGGGCGCCGCGATATCCTCATCGGCATCGAAACTGAGCACGGACTGTAACGGCAGCGTGGCGAGCGAGGTCGACGCCTCGAACTCTTCTTGTGCGCAATCGGGGTCGTCACGCAAGGCACGCATGTGATGGCTCACCGACGACCATTCGCGCTTGAGGGCTTCCCAAGGTTCGTCGATCACGAGCTTGCCCGCTGCAATTCGGATGCGATCGGACTTGGGCTCGACGCGACCGATGACCGCGCTGCAATGCCCCACCCCGTGCTTGAACAAGATACCGAGTACTTCGGCGCAGTTCTCGACGTGGACCTGCAGTACAACACCCGGCTCTTCGGCGAAGAGCGCCGCAAGCGCCGCGGCTTTGTTGCCAAGCTCGCTCGAGTCTTTCATGCCGATGTTGACGTCGATACCGCAGTGGCCCGCGAAGGCCATCTCGATGAGCGTCACCGCGAGGCCCCCATCGGAACGGTCGTGGTACGCGAGCACGGCATCGAGCGCACGCAGTTCGGCGAGCGCCGCAGCAAGTCCTTTCAAAAGCTGCGGATCGTCGAGATCGGCGGGAGTCTCACCGAGTCCGCCGTAGACCTGCGTCAACACCGACCCACCGATGCGATTTTTTCCTTCGCCGAGGTCGATGTAGATGAGCGAGGTATAGCCGCGGTCGGTGCGCAGTTGCGGCGTCCAGCATCGACGCACGTCGCCCACCGGCGCGAATGACGACACGATGAGCGAGACCGGCGCGACGACGGACTTTTGATCACCCGACTCGTCTTTCCAGGCAGTTCGCATGGAGAGCGAGTCTTTTCCAACCGGAATGGCGATCCCGAGCGCAGGGCAAAGTTCTTCACCCACCGCCTTCACAGCGTCATAGAGCGCGGCGTCTTCGCCCGGCTCACCGCAGGCAGCCATCCAGTTGGCCGAAAGACGAATGTCGCCAAGGCGCCGGACATCGGCCGCGAGGATGTTGGTGATCGACTCGGCGACCGCCAGGCGCGCCGCAGCGCGAGAGTCGAGGATGGCGACCGGCGTGCGCTCGCCCATGGCCATGGCCTCACCCGCGTGACCAAAATAATCCGCCGTGGTCACGCCGCAATCGGCGACCGGAACCTGCCACGGCCCAACCATCTGGTCGCGAGAGATCATGCCGCCGACCGTGCGATCGCCGATGGTGATGAGGAAGGTCTTGTCGGCGACCGCCGGGAAACGCAGCACGCGGCGCAGCGCCTCACGCGGATCGATCGTCGTCACGCCGAAATCGAGCGTACGCGGCTTCGCCGAAGCGACGTCTCGCAGCATCTTGGGCGCCTTGCCGAGCAACACCTCGATGGGCATGTCGACCGGCGAATCGTCCAGCAAAGAATCTTTGACGAGGAGACGCCCGTCATCGGTCAGGGTGCCGATCACGGCATGCGGGCAGCGCTCGCGCGCGCAAAGTGCCGCGAATTCATCGAGCGACTCGGCACCGACGACGAGCACGTAGCGCTCCTGAGACTCGTTGCACCAGAGCTCCATGGGTGACATGCCGGGCTCGTCGCTCGCAATCGCGCGCAGGTCGACGATGGCACCGCGACCACTGTGAGCGACGGCCTCCGGTACGGCATTGGAGAGTCCGCCCGCACCGACGTCGTGAATGAGCAGGATCGGATTGCGATCACCACGCGCCCAGCAGCGATCGATGACTTCTTGCGCGCGACGCTGCATCTCGGGGTTACCGCGCTGCACCGAAGCAAAATCGAGGTCGGCGCTCGAGGCGCCCGCACCCACCGAAGAGGCCGCACCACCCCCGAGCCCGATGAGCATCGACGGACCGCCCAATACGACGATTTTTGCGCCGGGCGGGCAGTCGCGCTTCTCAATGTGCGATCGACGGACATTGCCGAGACCGCCGGCGATCATGATGGGCTTGTGATACCCGCGGAATCGCGAGGCCGAATCGCCCGCAGCCTGAATTTCGAGCGTGCGGAA
Source organism: Steroidobacteraceae bacterium (assembly GCA_044344725.1). Classification (GTDB taxonomy): domain Bacteria; phylum Pseudomonadota; class Gammaproteobacteria; order Steroidobacterales; family Steroidobacteraceae; genus UBA964. The sequence continues at coordinate 9,125 of JBIJCL010000022.1, forward strand.
ATAACCGTTGATCCCCGGCCGACCGAATTCATTGTTGAATGCCGCCGCTCCGATGGGCCCTTCGAGCATGATGTCGAGCGCCGAGGCGATGCGTTCGGGTTTTCCGGGAGCGGGCTTGCCGGGCAGAGATTCCCAAGGCTGCTCGAAACCGGGAATTCTCAGGTGGGACACCGAGTAGCCCACGAGCCCCGCTTTCGGTTTTGCACCGATGCCGGTTGCGCCCTCGTCACGGATTTCACCGCCCGAGCCGGTCGATGCGCCTGGAAACGGCGAGATCGCGGTCGGATGATTGTGCGTCTCGACCTTCATGAGAATGTCGATGGGCTCGACTTGCGCGCCGTAGACACCCGTCTCGGGGTCGGGAAACCAGCGACGCCCGTGGGCGACGCCCTCGATGACGGCGGCGTTATCCTTGTAGGCACTCAGCACGCCCTGCGGGGCTTGCGCATGCGTGTTGCGGATCATGGAAAACAGCGACTTCTTCTGCGGCTCGCCGTTGATGATCCATTCGGCGTTGAAGATCTTGTGCCGACAGTGCTCGGAGTTCGCCTGCGCAAACATCATGAGCTCGACATCACTCGGATCGCGACCGAGCTCGCCAAACGCCTTGAGCAGGTAGTCGATCTCATCGGCCGAGAGCGCGAGACCGAGCTCGGCATTGGCCGCCTCGAGCGCCGCACGACCGGTCTTCAAAGATATCCGTCGCAACGACCGAGGCGACTCGACGGCGAAGAGCGCTTGGGCTTTCGAGACCTCGTCGATCACGATCTCGGTCATGCGATCGTGCAGGAGGGGCGCGATCGCCTCGAGCGCCGCCCGATCGAGCGGCGAAGTGCATTCAAATCGGTATTCGATGCCGCGCTCGATGCGACGTACGGCCGCAAGACCGCACACCTTGGCGATGTCGGTGGCCTTGCTGGCCCAAGGCGAGATGGTGCCCGGACGCGGAATCACCCATAGCGTCTGTGCGGCGGCTGCATCCTTCGCGTGACTGGCCTTTGCTTCACTGGCCTTTGCTTGATCAGGAAAAGACTCACTGCGAGAACCGTAGTGAAGCAGCGACTCGAGGGTGCGAGTTTCTTCTGCGCCGAGGTCACGCGAGAGATCGACGAAATGTACGAAGCGGGTGTCGACGGCTTCGATGCCACCGACGACGGCGCGCAGGCGCGATAGCAACTTGCGTAAACGGAAACCAGAGAGCGCGGGAGCGCCGCGTACGAGCATGGTCGCGGCGCGGCCTATTTCTTGGACCCGTCACCCGCCGGGGGCGGAAAGACGGGCATCGGGAATTGGGCCACGTTCGAACCTTCGTAGGTGCTGATCTTGCTGACGCCCTGCTTCTTCACTTCATCGATACGAAGCACCGAGTGCAAGGGCAGATAGCTGCGCTTGACGCCCTCGAACTCGGATTTGATGCGCTCCTCGCCCGGGTCGAGGACCACGGTCGAACGCTCGCCGAAGACGAGCTCTTCGATCTCGATGAAACCGAACAGGCTGCCGTGGTTGACCTTGCGGGCGTAGACCTCGTAGATCTTGCCCTGGTTCACGAACATGACCTTGTAGATGTGACTCGCTGGCATGGCGTCGCTATAGGAAAGTGGCGGAGAGGGTGAGATTCGAACTCACGTGCCGGGATTAACCGACCATCCGATTTCGAGTCGGCGCCGTTATGACCACTTCGGTACCTCTCCGGAGCCGGGTATTCTACCCGACATGACTCGGACCGGGACAGTCCGAAGGGTGCTCCGGACCCTTCTTCCACTCATGGTTTTGCTGGCGCTGGGCGCCTGCGGACGAGGTGGCGACGTCCTTGGGGAGATCCGCGAACGCGGGGAATTGCGGGTCGCCACCCTCAACGGACCGACCACGTACTACATCGGCCCCGAGGGCCCAGAGGGCCCGGAATACGTGCTCGCCGAGAGGTTTGCGGCCGAACTCGGCGTCAAACTCACCCTCGTCGTCGAATCCGATCGCCAGGGCTTGCGAAATGCCTTGAAAGACAAGCGCGCGGATCTCGCTGCGGCGCAGTTGTCGTGGAGCCCCCGATGGCGCCAGGTCGCCCTGCCCTCCGAGACCTATTCGGAGTCGCCGCTCTTCTGGATTCGCGCCAAAAGCAGCACAAGACCGAAATCGATCGAAGAAATCTCGAAGATGAACGTCATCGTCATGGACGAGAGTGCCGAGCTCAATTGGCTCGAGCAGCAACCTTCCATTGGCCGCAAACGAATCCGCTACACCGTCATCCCACGGAATGTCGGCCGCGAGCCGCTCGAGCTCGTCGCTTCGGGCCGCGGGGAGATCACCTTGATGGATGGTCGGGAATTCGCGGCAGCCCGTGCTCTGCACCCCTCGGTCGAGATCGCATTCGCCCTGCCGGAGCGTCGGCAACTCTACTGGATGGTACGGCGGGATGGGCGTGATCTTCTCGAAGCCGCGAATGCCTTCCTCGTCCGCGAGCGGCCGAAGATGCCACCACCCACGATGGAGATCGAAGCGCTCTCGCGCCCGCTCATCCTGCCGCGCGCAAATTCCGAGCAACTGCTGATCGATCTGGAAGCGAGGTTGCCGGAACTTCGCGAATTTTTTGAGGAAGCCGCGGAACTATCCGGTCTCGACTGGCGACTCATCGCAGCGGTCGGCTATCAAGAGTCGATGTGGGACGCGGACGCCGTATCGCCCTTTGGCGCGCAGGGCCTGATGATGCTGATGCCGCCCGTTATCTCGCGCAGCTCTATGCCACCATCCCCTCGCGCATCCGCGAGCCGGACCGACTTTGGATGGCGATCGCCTCCTACAACATGGGTTACGGTCATCTCGAGGATGCGCGCGTGCTCACGGCGAGACAGGGTGGCGACCCCGATGCCTGGATCGACGTGCGAGAGCGGTTGACGTTGCTCTCCGAAGAGTTCTGGTACCTGCAGGCGAAGAACGGTTATGCGCGCGGTATCGAGACCAAGCAAATGGTCGATCACGTTCAGCAGTATCTAGCGCTGATGCGCAAAAATTTCCCGGACGACGACTCGCCGATGACTAGCGCCGGGCTCGAAAGAATGCGCTGAGCAGCTCGCCGCATTCCTCGGCGAGTACGCCACCGAACACATCGACCCTGTGGTTGAGCGCAGGGATGGCAAAGATATCGGCAATACTGCCGGCCCCTCCGGCCTTCGGATCCCAAGCACCGAACACCACGCGGCTGACGCGAGCGTGTACCAGTGCCGAGGCGCACATGATGCAAGGCTCGAGGGTGACGTACAGCGTCGAGTCGTTGAGCCGATAGTCACCGACGCGTTG
>JBIJCL010000262.1:0-3328 GCA_044344725.1 Steroidobacteraceae bacterium
TGACGCTGACGCTCGATGGCGGCTTTCCTCGCAGCCTCGAAGTCATCTGTCCGACACGACACAGCGAGCCATTCGCCATCCGTTCGCTTGATCCGCGCTTGCCAACGAGAACTTCGCGCCCGTTTGGAGAGATACAAACCTTCGTTGATATGTCGCTGCGAGAGATCGGTAGTCATATCGCACCTCAATCGACAGCGAGGATTGATACACCGACCTCACCGTTCATTCGAGTTTATAGCCTCGAAAGTGGGTGCGACAGAAGTGTCACAGAGAAAAGCGACTCTCTGAAAGGGGCGAAAAGATGGTTTTACACGGGAAAAATGGTGGCCGGAGTCGGAATCGAACCAACGACACGCGGATTTTCAATCCGCTGCTCTACCAACTGAGCTATCCGGCCACGGTGATGAGCGTAACCCCGAAAGGGGACGCGCATTGGATCAGACCCCTACTCGTCCGTCAAGCGCGAGACACCGCAACCTGTTGATCCGAAAGGGAGTTTCTCCAAATCAGTTGGGTGCTACGTAGCCCTCGGGCTTGGCGGCACCTTCGCTGAAGAGGAATTTCTCCATTTCGGCCTCGAGAAACTTCCGGGCCTTGGGCTCGATGGGCACGAGGCGGTATTCATTGATCAGCATGGTCTGGTGGGCCACCCAGCGCTGCCAACCCTCTTTCGACACGCTCCTCCAAATGCGCACGCCGAGCTCTCCCGGGTACACCGGTCGATCGAGACCTGGCGCTTCTTTCTTGAGTACGACGCACTGAACCATGCGCACGGCTGGGGTGTCGGTCATGTCAAAAGTGTCCTGCGGTGAGTCCGTCGAGCAATTCCTTGATCGGTGCAGGCAAGCCCACGCGCGCTGCGCCCTCAGGGTGACGCGCGTTATACCAGAGCGACTGCTGTGACTCCATCACGGCGGTCGGCACACATCCTTTCACACGCACCGGGAAAATCTCGAGATCGAAATGCGTGAAAGCATGCGCCACAGATCCGAGTCGCTCGGGCACCTGACCACGCTGGAGATGAAAATGATTTCGCGCATAAGCGAAACACGCAGACTCGCTCTTGAACTCGGGCGGACACCACAACCCACCCCAGATACCGCGCTCGGGTCGACGCTCGAGAAATACGGCGCCGTCTGAATTTTCTGCCAGCAACAACCAACATCGCTCGACGCGACGTAGCGAACGTGGCTTGCGCGCTTTCGGCGCGGGGATCTCGTGTTGTCGTCCGGTGTGTCGCGCGACGCAGCCTGGCGCCAACGGACACAACGCACAGATCGGACGTCGACGTGTGCACACCGTGGCACCGAGATCCATGATGGCCTGGGTATAGATGGCCGAGCCTTGCGACGGCGTACAGGCCTCTGCCAATTGCCACAACTGTTGCTCCACGCGCCGCTCGGCAGGACTTCCCTCGATTCCGAAAACGCGGGCGAGTACTCGCTTCACGTTGCCATCGAGAATGGCGTGTCTCTGATCGAGTGCCAAAGAAAGAATGGCACCGGCCGTAGAACGCCCGATGCCGGGCAAGCTCGTCACGGCTTCGAAGTCCCTTGGAAAGCGTCCACCGAACTCGTCCCGGATACGCTTCGCTGCAGCGTGAAGATTGCGGGCACGGGCGTAGTAACCGAGACCTGTCCAGAGATGCAGCACTTCGTCGATCGGCGCATCGGCGAGCGCCGTCACATCGGGAAAGCGATTCATGAAACGCTCGAAGTAAGGAATGACCGTCGAGACCTGCGTCTGCTGCAGCATGATCTCCGAGATCCACACACGATAGGGCGTGCGATCTTTTTGCCAGGGTAGATCGTGCCGACCGCTGTCGGCATGCCAAGCGACGAGCGCAGGACCGATCTCGACAGGCTCTGGTTTTTCACTCACGACGGGCATCGGTCGGATTGTAGATGTCCGACCTGAGGTCAGACCATCCGGACGATCACGACGAGGGAACTGCCGAGGGCAACCGCAGCGAATCTGCGTGCTAGGCTAACTCCGCTTTATCAGGGGGTTCACGACAATGGAAGAGATCACTCTCGCCCACGGGATATTCAAGTATCTCCACATCCTGCTCTTCGTCTATTGGCTCGGCGGTGATGCAGGCGTGTTCTACTCGAGCACGTTCGTGACCAACACGAAACTCTCTCGCGAGGCTCGTCTCACGGCATTCAAGATTTTCATCAACCTCGACATGCTGCCGCGTTACTGCCTCGCGCTCATGCTCACGGTGGGCGGGATCCTCGCCGAGTTCATCGGATACGAGCACCCTCTGTGGCAGACCATCGCCATCGTCGCGCTCGGCCCGATCTGGGTTTGGGTCGTGCACACCATCCACAAGAAAGAAGGTACCGATTTCGGCAAGATGCTCGCTCTATGGGACAAGCGCTTCCGTGTCTTCATGATCGTCGCGCTGATCTCGTCGGTGGGATATCACTGGGTGACAGGGCCGCTGCAGCCCTATCCCTGGCTGGCGGCCAAGCTCCTCATCTTCGCCTTCCTCATCTTCTGCGGATTCATGATCCGCATGAAGATTCCGCCGTTCATCGAAGGCTTCAAGGTGATGGCCTCGACCGGGCCGACCACTGAAAGCGATCAAAAAATGATCGACGGTATGGGCGCCTGCCGCCCCTACGTGCTGGCGATCTGGGCGGGTGTCGCCATCTCGGCGCTGATCGGAGTGCTGAAGCCAGGCGGCTGATGCCGTCTGGAGAGACGCCCTTCAGGGAATGAGCACGGTCGAGCCCGTGGTCTTGCGGGCTTCGAGATCACGATGGGCCTGAGCCGCATCAGCGAGCGGGTAACGCTGGCCGATGCGCAGACGTATCTTCTTGGAAGAAATCATTGAGAAGAGCGCCTTCGCCGCCGCGTCGAGATCGTCGCGCTTGGCGATATAGGCGAAGAGCGACGGACGCGTGAGAAAAAGCGATCCGCGCTTCGACAACTCGAGCGGTGAGATTGCGGGGGGCGGCCCCGAGGCGTTCCCGTAGCTCACCATCATGCCGAGTGGCGCGAGGCAATCTAGAGAGTCGATGAAGGTGTCTTTGCCTACCGAGTCGTAGACCACCCTCACGCCTTCGCCTTTGGTGATTTTTTTGACGGACTCGACGAGGGGATCTTGTCCCATGACGAGTACGTGCGTGCATCCGTTCTTCCTGGCGAGTGCAGCTTTCGCGTTGCTGCCCACCACGCCGATGACGCGGGCGCCAAGCGCCTTGGCCCACTGACAGAGCAGCAGACCGACCCCGCCGACGGCGGCATGCACGAGTATCCAGTCGCCGCGCTGCACACGACACGTTCGTCGAAGGAGATACTCTGCCGTCAGACCTTTGAG